>DATCPU010000190.1:0-3806 GCA_036569925.1 Candidatus Dormiibacterota bacterium | reverse complement strand
GCGACTGGATGGAGCGCCATCAGGCTCACAATCCCCGCTCCTGTCGTGTGCGGAAAGACTCCGGTGATCCAGATGCCCAGGTCAGGGAGCCACGAAATGACGAGGGCGGCCAGCGCGATCCGGACGAAAGCCGCGCGCGGGTCGGGGCGGGCCCGAGCAAGCCAGCCAAAGACGACAGTGGCGCCGATCATGCCGACAATGGTCGACGTCGCGACTGCCGGCGCACTCAGTGGTGAGAAGCCTGCCGGCACCCCAAGCCCGCTTCGCAGCACCATCGCCAGGATCACTTCCGCCGCGGTGGCCCCAAACACCAGAACGGCACCCACCACAACAAGCCGTGCCCGGCTTGGTGCGTACGCCAGTCGAGCTCCGATCTCCAGCCCGCGAATACCACCTGCCATGTCGCTTTCCTCCAGACGCTTTGATGGTGGTAATATGGCACATAGTGCCAAATAATGCAATATGTGCCGTTAGTGGCCTTTCACGCCCGGTCCGATACACTGTGCCCGTGCCAGTCGCGATCGGTGAGCGCAAGCGCCGGGCCATTCGCGGAGAGTTGTCGGAAGTCGCGCTGCGGCTTCTGACCGACCGGGACTTCGACTCGCTGACGATCGACGAGATCGCGAGCGAAGCCGGGATTTCGCGGCGCACGTTCTTCCGCTACTTCACATCGAAGGAAGACGTTGTCTTCGCGTTCCTGGACCAGTGGACGGTACGGCTCGCGGCGGACATCGTGGCCCGGCCTGCCGACGAGGACCCGGTGGCGGCGGTGCAGTACTCCTTTCGCCAATTGACCGCCGCCTACGACGATCGTGCGCTGGCCCTGGTCCGTCTCGTTCGTGAGACCCCCTTGCTCCGAGAGCGCGAGCAGATCAATCGAGAGCACCTCCGCATCGCGGTTGTCAACGCGCTCGCCGCGCGCCTCGGCTTTGACGCGGAGAATGACATGCGTCCGCAAATCCTGGCTACGATCGCCTTCGCTCCCCTCGACGCGGCCATGTTCGCTTGGTTCGGCAGCCGCTCGGACGAGGAGGTTGGGCATCTGTTGGACGAAGCGCTGGGGACTTTCGAGCGGGAGCGAGACGCGATGTGCGCGGGTCTACGGTTGGCAACGAAACCCCCGAAGAAGGGCCGGCCAGCGTAGCGCCCGGTCTGCGAGGCGCCAGCCAACCTGGCAATCCGGAGCTGTCCTTAGGCTGTGACCCCGGCGAGCTGGTAGGCGAGCCAGTAGAGGAAGCAGAGTGCCGCAAGTGCTGCCGCAGCAGCAATCAAGCAGCCTATCAGCCACTTAGTCTGGTTTGAGAGACGCTGCTCGAGCTAGCGTCCGGTTTCCCCGCTCCCGCAGGTCCAGATCAAAAGGCTAGCGACGATTCCCGGCGGCCTGGCGATAATTGGGTTTCGTTGGAAGATCGCGACGCGTCACGCTACATCGACACTAACGGCGGATGGTCAGCGTGGCCCGCGCGTCAGCGGGTGAGGTAATGGCGCACCTCGGCCTTCCTGTCCTCGGAGGTGTGTTCATCGTCTCGTCGGGTGCCATTTGGTTCGCCGGCATCCAGCTTTCAAAAACCACCGACGAGATCGACTCCCGATTTGGGCTAGGAGAAGCGATTGGTGGCCTGATCCTGCTGGCCTTCGCCACCAATCTGCCCGAGATCGCGATCGTAAGCGCGGCGGCGGTGCAGCACAACTTCGACATCGCCACTGGCAACATCCTGGGCGGCATCGCCATCCAGACCCTGGTACTGGTGGCGCTCGACGGCTTTGGAGTCCCTCGCCGCCCCCTGACCAACGTCACCGCCTCCTTAGTGCAAGTGCTGGAGGGAGCGCTCGTGATCGCCGTGCTGGCGGTGGCGATTGGGGCTTTCCTGCTCCCCAAGAATGTGGTCGTAGCCCGCATCGACCCGAGCGCGCTCCTGATCGTCCTGCTGTGGATCGGCGGCCTGTACATCGTCTGGCGCGCCAGCAAGAGCCTTCCCTGGAAGGCCACCGGTGGGGCCGGGCCGGATGCCGGCGCCCGCCGCCGAGCGAAAGCCGGCAAACCGCGATCGAAGAGGGTCACCCTTGGCATCTTTGCCGGAGCAGGCCTGGTCACGCTTGCCGCCGGAGTTCTAGTCGAGGAAAGCGGCAGCGCCATTGCCACGCAAATCCATTTGAGCGGTGCGGTGTTCGGCGGGACTGTGCTCGCGGCCGCGACCGCGCTGCCAGAGCTCTCCACCGGGCTGGCCGCTGTCCACATCGAGGATTTCGAGCTCGCGGTCAGCGACATCTTCGGCGGCAACGCTTTTCTACCTGTGCTCTTCTTCCCTGCCACCCTCATCGCGGGGCAGTCGGTGCTTGGCAGCGCGGCCAAGACCGACGCCTTCCTGGCCGTGCTGGGAATCCTGCTGACTGCTGTTTACATCGCTGGGCTGGTCATCCGCCCGAAAAGGCAGTACCTGCGGCTCGGCCCGGACTCGTTGCTGGTCCTGGTTCTTTACGTCGCAGGCATAGCCGGAATGGTGGTGATCAGCCAGTCGACCAATTGACGTCCGGCCCGCAGCGTCCTGCGGCCTCGGAACGTTCGCCGGAGACTAATGCCCTCCCTCGCGGACGTCCTCTTTGACGTCGCGAACGGTGCGCTTGAGGTTCCCCACCGCCTGCCTCGCCTTGCCTTTGCTCTCCAAGGCGCGGTCGCCAGTGACCTTGCCCTTAATCTCTTCCGCTTTGCCACGAACCTGGTCTTTCATGAAGATCTCCTTGTGGTGCTCTTTACCTAAGCGGCGGTTGGGGTCACGTCGCGATCCTCGGCTCGCATGAGCAGCCGAATCAACCGCAGCCGGGTACGTGGCCGCCACACGCGCCAGCGAAGCGCTAACCGTAGGGTCGTTTGCATTTCATCAACGATCTACGGTCCCCCAGAACATATGCAGCAACAACACAGTGGGCAGAACTCATTCCAGGATCAGCGTTCGAAGACGACCAGGCCGCCTGCCAAACTCCTCATCGCCTTGGACATCGGCGTTGAGAGTGTTACGGCTTTTGTTCTTGAGGCTAAGCGACAGTATCTTTGTCAGGCGGCAGGGACGCTGTCGAAAGACCGTCTCGTCCGCCTGACGCCATTCGGACCAGATGCAGCACAGGGCAAGCGGCCAGCACGAAGGGCTAGTCCTCCAACCCAAGCTGAGACGTCCTTTCGAAGGGCGTTGTGGACAGCTAGACGATTGGGCCGAACGTGGCAACGGAGTTAACTGGAATCACAAACACAAGGCATGGCCTTCTCCGATTGATGCGACCACAAACGCGACGCCGGCATACACCATCATCGCGAAGGGCGAGCCCTAGCCGGCGGAATCCTGGGGCTGGTCGACCCGCTCCGCAAAGCTCCAGATCGCGTCGACCAGCTTTTCCGGTGACTCGATCTGGGGCATGTGGCCTGTTTGCGCGAGCATCTGGAATTCCGCGCCCGCGATCGCGCGGGCCAGCGCCTTGCCGTACTCGACTCCGGCGATCCGGTCACTGTCGCCCCAAAGCACTAGCGTCGGCTTATTGACTGCAGCCAGCCTTTCGGCCAGGGTGGGGTCGCTCATCGCTGTACCGGCGTAGAGCCCGAGCGTGGCACGGTTGCCCACCATGGCCTGCAGCACCTCCGGCGCCAGCTTTGAGGGGTCGATCCCGTACCGGTCCGGGTCGTGGTAGCTGAGCTCGGCGATCTGCCTCGGCGTCAACGCGAAGAAGTCGGCGATTGGATGCCCGGGGACCTCGATCCCCACCCCGTCCACGATTACAAAGACCGCTGCCCGGCTCGGCTCGATCAGCGCCATCTC
>DATCPU010000189.1:0-9767 GCA_036569925.1 Candidatus Dormiibacterota bacterium | reverse complement strand
CGCGAGGAGCTGGGCGGTCCCTCGTCCCACTGCCTTCAGCACAACGTCGATGTGGTCACCCTCGGTGCGGTAGATCGAAAAAGGGCGCCTCAGAAAGACGCCGGCCCAACCGAGGTTGACGAACTGGCCGGCTCGCACCGCCGACGCGATCTCCGGCGCCTCCATGGTCATGACGAACATCCCGCGCGCGACCTCCCGGACAGCGGTGATCGGCGCGTTACGCAGGAACACCCTGCCGCCACTCCACTATCGTCCGCACCTCCAGCTGGGGCGGCCCTCCATCTTCACCGCCTTGCGGGGCACCGGCTTCCGACTCGACCAGCGCCACTGCAGTGTCGAGGGAGGTGAGGCAGGGGATCCGCCGCTCGACTGCGGCGCGACGGATCTCGAATCCATCCTTGAACACGGGGCCACCGGCCTCGGCTGAGTCCGTGTAGATGTTCGACATGGTGTTGATCACGAGGTCCACCTCTCCGTTGGTGATGACGTCGAGCACGGTCGGCCCGGCTTCGCCGATCTTGGCGACGACGCGAGGTGAAAAACCAGCGTGCTGTAGCGCCTTGGCCGTGCCTTCGGTCGCCACCAGGCGGCATCCCATCTCCACCAATCGGGAGACGATCGGAAAGATCTCAGGCTTGTCGACATTTGCGATCGTGAGCAGCACCGAGCCCCCTCGCTTGACATGGACGCCCGACGCCGAAAAGGCTTTTCGGAGCGCCTCGCTGAGGGTGCGGCCGATCCCGATCGCCTCGCCCGTCGACTTCATCTCTGGCCCGAGGTACGAATCCACAGCGGGCAGCTTGTTCATCGAGAACACAGGCGCCTTCACTGCAACGAGGTCGCGCGGCGGCACGAGCCCCGTCTTCCAGCCCATGTCCACCAGCTTCTGGCCCAGCATCACCTTCGTCGCCATGTCCACCATCGGCACGCCAGTGACCTTCGAGATGAATGGGACTGTCCGCGAAGCGCGTGGGTTGACCTCGAGCACATGCACCTTGCCTCGATGGACGACGTACTGCACGTTGACAAGGCCACGCAACCGCAGGTGCCTTGCGATGCGGATTGTGTAGTCGACCACATCGTCGAGCTCGGATTTCTCCAGGTCCTGCGCCGGATAGACCGCGTAGGAATCGCCCGAATGCACGCCCGCACGCTCGACGTGCTGCATGACGCCTGGGATGACCACCGTCTCGCCGTCGGTCACAGCATCGACCTCAACCTCATCGCCCTGCAGGTACTTGTCCACCAGCACAGTGCCCCGTGGCATAGCACCGATCGCCCAGGCCATGTAGCGCTGCAGTTCGCGGCGGTCATGGACAATCTCCATCGCACGTCCGCCGAGCACATAGGACGGCCTCACCAGCACCGGGTAGCCTGCGCGCTCCGCGATGCCTATCGCCTCGTCGACCGAGGTGGTTGTCCCCCCAACCGGTTGCGGTATTCCGATCGCATCGAGCGCCGCCGCAAAGGCCCTGCGGTCCTCCGCGAGGTCGATCGCGTCCACCGCCGAGCCGAAGATGGCGAGGCCGCGCTCCTCCAGCGACTGGGCGAGGTTGATGGCGGTCTGGCCGCCGAACTGGACGAGAGCACCGCTAACGCGTTCGACCTCCGCGACCTGGGCGGTACCGTCGAGGTCGAGGGGCTCGAAATACAGGCGATCAGAGGTGTCGAAATCGGTCGACACGGTTTCGGGGTTCGAGTTGGCGAGCACAGCGCGGACTCCGGCCTGTCGAAGGGACCAGGCGGCATGCACCGAGCAGTAATCGAACTCGATGCCCTGGCCGATGCGGATGGGGCCGGAACCGATGACCAACGCGGTGCGCGCATCGACGGCGAGGCTCTCGGTCTCGTCCTCCCAGCACGAGTAGTAGTAGGGCGTGGCCGCCTCGAACTCCGCGGCGCAAGTGTCGACCAGCTTGTACGTCGGCGCGGATCGTTCGACCGCTTCACCGCGCAGCGCTGCGATCATCGAATCCGAGAAGCCGGCCCGCCGCAGATCACGCACGTCGCCGTCCTTCTCGAGACGGACGATGGTCGCAAGCCGATCGATAAACCAGCGGTCGATGCCGCTGCGCCGCGCGAGCAAGGCCGCATCGTCACCCTGCCGCAACGCATGGAGCAGCGCGAACAGCCGGCGATCGTTGGGCTGCTCGATGAGATCGGTACGCTCGAGCTCGGAGATCGATGGCGGCTTTTGCTCCAGCGACCGCATCGCTTTGGTCAGCGCCGCTTCGAAGGTCCGCTCGATCGCCATGACCTCGCCAGTGGATGCCATCTGCGTGCCCAGGCGCCGGTCGCCGGCCGGGAACTTGTCGAAGGGCCAGCGCGGAATCTTCACCACGCAGTAATCAAGCGCCGGCTCGAATGCCGCGAACGTTCGGCCCGTCACCTCGTTTCTGATTTCCTCCAGCCGGCGGCCGACGGCCACCTTCGCGGCGACTCGCGCAATCGGGTACCCAGTGGCCTTCGAGGCGAGGGCCGATGACCGGCTTACGCGCGGATTCACCTCGATGACGTAGTAGTCGGAGCTCTTCGGGTCCAGCGCGAACTGGACGTTGCATCCGCCCTCGATCCCCAGCGCGCGGATGATCCGGATGGCAGACGACCGAAGCATCTGGTGGTCGCGATCCGAAAGCGTCTGCGCCGGCGCGACCACTATCGAGTCGCCGGTGTGCACGCCCATCGGGTCGAGGTTTTCCATATTGCAGACGGTGATGCACGTGTCGGCGGCATCCCGCATCACCTCGTACTCGATCTCCTTCCATCCCCACAGCGAGCGCTCGACGAGCACCTGGTGGATGGGCGATGCCTCGAGCCCGCGCTGCGCGATCGTTTTCAGCTCGGCGGCGCTGGTGACGAAGCCGCCACCAGTCCCGCCCAGCGTGTACGCCGGCCGGATGACCAGCGGCAGGCCCGCCTGGACCGCAAATTCATCGACCTCCGCCATGGATTCGCACACCATCGACGTCGGCACCGGCTCGCCGATGCGCGCAAGCATCTCTTTGAAAGCCTGGCGATCCTCGGCGTTCCTTATGGTCTCCAGGCTGGCGCCGAGCAACCGCACCTGGTAGCGCTCGAGCACCCCCGCTCTCGCGAGATCCGTTGCGAGGTTCAAGCCGGTCTGGCCGCCGAGCGTGGGCAGGAGCGCATCGGGACGCTCGCGCGCGATGACCCGCTCCACCGCCCCGACTGTCAAGGGCTCCAGGTAGACGCGGTCGGCGACCTCCTCGTCGGTCATGATCGTGGCCGGGTTGGAGTTGACGAGGACTGTGACGATGCCCTCTTCACGCAGAGCCTTGCAGGCCTGAGTGCCGGCGTAGTCGAACTCGGCAGCCTGGCCGATGACGATTGGCCCCGAGCCGAGGATCAGGACCTTCTTGGGCTTCGCCGGTTGAGCTGCCCCACCGACTGCCCTCAACGCCGGTCTCCGCTCGCGAACCATATCCAGGAACCTGTCATACAGATGCTGGTTGTCCTGAGGGCCTGGGCACCCCTCCGGGTGGTACTGGACGCTGAAGGCCGCCAGGGTCCGGTGCGCGAGGCCCTCGACCGAGCCGTCGTTCAGGTTGCGTTGGGTCACCACCAGGTCGCCCGCCGGGATCGATGACGCATCCACCTGGAACTCGTGGTTCTGGCTGGTGATGTGAACGAGGCCTGTCTCGAGGTCCTTGACGGGGTGGTTGGCGCCGTGGTGCCCGAACGGCAGGCGCGACGTGGTGGCGCCGGCGGCCATGCCGAGGATCTGATGGCCGAGGCAGATGCCGAACAGCGGGATGCGCCCGAGGGCCTGGCGCGCAAGCTCAACTGGTCCGGCGAGGACCGATGGATCGCCGGGGCCGTTCGAGAGGACGAGGCCGTCGGCCCCGCTCGCCTCGATGTGCGGCCAGGCGGCGTTGTGCGGGAGCAGGATGACCCGGCACCCTCTCTCCTTCAGCGACCGCAGGATGTTGCTCTTGACCCCGTAGTCGACGACCGCAATCGTCAAGCCGGCGCCGTCGGTTGGGTGTCGAGGCCGGAGCTCGATTGGCAGAGGGTCGATCCACTCCACTCTGGATGTGCGCGAGGTCTCCGCCACGAGGTCTTGTTCGGAGAGTGGCGTCACACGCCGCGCGGCGGCCGCCAGCTCCGCCAGCCGCGATTGGCTGGGCGATTGAGCCTCGTGAGTGAGGACCGCGCGCTGCGTGCCGTGGGTCCGTAGGTGGCGGGTCAAAGCGCGCGTGTCGATCTCCGTGATCGCCGGCACCCGCCAGTGGCGCAGGTATTCGTCCAGCGAGGCCTCGCTCGAATGGTGGCTCGGCTCCGGACAGGCCCAGCGCACGATCATCGCTCGCGCCCACGGCCGGGATGACTCCGCGTCCGCATCCCGCACGCCGTAGTTGCCTTGCAGCGGATACGTCATGCACAGCATCTGACCGGCGTACGACGGGTCGGTCAGCACCTCCTGGTATCCCGTCATCGCCGTGTTGAAAACCACCTCGCCCTCGCCGACGACATCGGCGCCGAGCGCCACGCCGACGAACGCGCGGCCGTCCTCGAGGACGAGTGCCGCGTACCTCTTAGAGGCCCCGTTAGCGCTAGTTGACAACGATCACCACCTGGTCGATGCCGTCCTCTTCCTCGACCAGGACCTCGATCCGTTCTGTGTCGGAGGTCGGCACGTTCTTGCCGATGTAGTCGGGCCGGATCGGGAGCTCTCGATGGCCGCGGTCGATCAGCACCGCGAGCTGGATCGCGCGCGGCCGGCCGAAGTCCATCAGCGCATCCATCGCCGCGCGCGCGGTGCGTCCATGGTGGATGACGTCGTCGACCAGGATCACGACCCTGCCGTCGATCTCGGGTATGCGCGATGTTGCTCGATGAGAGGGTTGGCGCAGGTGGCCGTCATCTCGATGTTTGCTGGTGTCGAGCACGCCGACCGCGACCGGCGCGCCTTCGAGTCCGGCCAGCTTGACGGCGAGCCGGCGAGCCAGGTGGTCTCCCTTCGAGAAAACTCCGACCAGGACGAGGTCCTCGATTCCCCGGTTGCGCTCCGCGATCTCATGCGCGATTCGCGAAACGGACCGCCGGATCTGGTCGGCGTCCATCACCGTCGCCTTGAGCCGCTTCTCTGTAATGCTCATCCGAGCAAGCGGTCGAGGAGAGCCATACGGACGTGGAGGCCGTTGTGGGCCTGGCGGAAGTAGGCGGCGCGCGGGTCCGCGTCGACCTCCGGGGCGATCTCGTCAACCCGAGGCAGCGGGTGCATCACGATCGCGTACTTCCTCATGAGGCCGAGCGATCTCTTGTCGATGCGGTAGATGCCCTTGAGCGCCTGGTAGTCCGCGGGATCGGCAAAGCGCTCTTTCTGGATCCTGGTCTGGTAGACCACATCCACCTCGGGAAGGACTGAATCGAGGTCTTCCGTTTCGACCCAGGGGATGTGGTGCTCGGTGAGGTGGGCCTTGATGTCCTCGCGCATCGCCACCTGCGGCGGCGCGACGAACCAGATCTTGATGTCTTTGAACTTGCTCAGCAGGTATGTCAGCGATCGCACGGTGCGGCCGTTCGCCAGATCGCCGACCATGGCCACTCGGATGCCATCGATCTTGTTGAGCTCGTCCTTGATCGTGTAGATGTCCAGGAGCGCCTGAGTTGGATGCTGCCCGGGCCCGTCGCCCGCATTGATGATCGGGACTGTGCTGACGGCAGCCGCGCGTTTGGCGGCGCCCTCCTCGTTGTGCCGAATGACGATCACGTCCGCGTATCCGCTGACGATACGGATGGTGTCCTCCAGCGTCTCGCCCTTGGCCGTCGATGAGAATTCCCGGGCGTTGTCAGTGCCCATCGTCCAGCCGCCGAGCCGCATCATTGCGGCTTCGAACGAGAGTCGGGTTCGAGTTGAAGGCTCGTAGAAGAGGGCTGCCATGACCTGGCCGTTGAGCCGGGCCATGAATCGATGTGGCTCTCGCTTGATCTCTTCGGTTCGCGCAAACAGCTCTTCCAGCGACGAGCGCGAGAACTGCTGGCTCTCGATCACGTGCGTCAAGCGGGAACCGACGGCCATAAAAAATCCTCCTTCCCGGCCTCTCTGGGACCGGACTTAAAGGAACCCGGCGCGACTGCGCCGCCTCCGGCATTTTACAGGCGCCGGGATTCCTGCGTCGCGAGAAATCGGTAACTTAGGGAGGTGAACAAGCGGCCCGGCCAGATCACGGTGATTGTCGAGAGCGGTTTCTGCTCTTTCTGCGACCGGACGAGAAACCTGCGGCGCGAAGAGCGGCAGCTAGGCGCGCTCGTGCGAACCGTCACCTCTTGTGAAAGCTGCCACCGGGTCCTGTCCAGCACCATCGGGGTCGCCGAGCCCGACGCAGCTGTGACCGAAGCCGCCACTCCGGCTGCATCACCCAAGCGGGCCACAGCGCCTAGAGCGACAGGCACCGCCGTCAAACCCAAGGCGGCGACTGACAAACCCAAGGCCGCCTCCAAACCGAAAGCGGCGCCGAAGCGAAGCCGGCGAAGCAAATAGTTGACGCCCGGGCCCCGTTCGTCAGACTGAAGGCCGAAGGCCTTCTTCAGGATGAGAACCCAGGTCCGGGAATCCGATATGCGCAGCCTCGATCGGCGGCGGATGTACGAGATCTTCGCGCCTCTCGACCCTGATGAGCGGCTCCCGCGTGAGCTTCTCCTGGAGGGCCGGCGGTCGCTGGGGCGCCGCGAGGCCGCGGGCGTGCTATGGCTGCCGTCCATTCTCATGAGCCTGACTGCGGTCGCCTGGATGGGCGGAAGCGGGCCGACGGCGATTGGCGTGACGGCCGCGGTGCTGGTCGGGCTGGTCCTGTTCGCGCAGTCAGGCAAGCACTAGCCAGTCTTTCCACGCCGTGGGCGGATAATTCAGATATGAACAGTGCTGTGATCGTTGCCTGCGGCCGCTCCGCCATCGGGAGGGCGCGCAAGGGCTCCCTCATCGACGTCCGACCCGACGACCTGGCCGCGCACGTGGTGACGAAGGTGCTGGCGCACGTGCCGCAGCTCGATCGCTCCGAGATCGAAGACCTGATCTGTGGTTGTGGACTGCCCGGCGGGGAGCAGGGACACAACATCGGCCGCGTCGTCTCGATCCTGGCGCGACTCGACGTCCCCGGCGTCACGGTCAACCGATACTGCTCGTCGTCGTTGATGACCACCCGTATGGCTGCTCACGCGATCGAGGCCGGCGAGGGCGATGTGTTTCTTTCGGTTGGAGTCGAATGTGTCTCGAGGTACGGCAGCGGCTACCCCGATGCGCCTGACACCTTCAACCCGCGCCTCGTGCGTGGGAACACGGAGGAATATCCCGACATCTACATCACGATGGGCGAAACGGCCGAGAACGTGGCCGAGCGCCAGAAGATCACCCGCGAGGAGCAGGACCGCTACGCGGTCAAGAGCCAGGACGCCGCGGTCAAAGCACGCGACAACGGCTTCTTCGACCGCGAGATCATCCCGGTCCCGCTCCCCAATGGCGAGATGTTCACCAAGGACGACAGCCCGCGCCCCGGCACCACCGTCGAGGTCCTGGGCACTCTGAAGCCCGCGTTCCGCGAGAACGGCACTGTCACCGCGGGCAATGCGTGCCCGCTTAACGACGGCGCCGCCGCAGTCGTGGTTATGTCCGAACGGCGGGCGATGGAGCTGGGCATCAAGCCGCTCGCGCGCGTGGTCTCCACCGGCCTCACTGCCCTTGAGCCGGAGTTCATGGGCCTGGGTCCGATCGAGGCGTCGAAACAGGCGCTCCAGCGAGCGGGCATGACTATCGACGACATCGACATCGTCGAGATCAATGAGGCCTTCGCCGCCCAGGTGATCCCATCAGCGCGTGGCATTGGGGTGGACCCCTTCAGCGACAAGCTCAACCCGCACGGCGGCGCCATCGCGCTCGGCCATCCCTTTGGGATGACCGGCGCCCGCATCCTGTGCACGCTGCTCAACGGCCTCCGGGAAAAGGACAAGACCTACGGGCTGGAGACGATGTGCGTGGGCGGCGGCCAGGGGATGGCCATGATCCTGGAGAGGCTTAACTAACCCGAGTGCTAGGCGGCGTCCGCGGCGGTCGCATCACCTTCGGATTCGTCTGACTGGTCCTGTGCCGCCGGTCGCAACACCAGGGCACTCAAAAGGACGCCGGCAAGAAGCAGGCCGGTGCTGATGCCGAATACCACCCGAAAACCTCCGGTCAGCGCAGTCACCTCGTTACCGCCGGCGGCGAGCAGCGCGCTATTTTGAGAAGCCGCCACTGCGGCGAGGACAGCAAGTCCAAGCGCGCCGCCCACCTGGGCGGTCGTGTTGAGCAACCCGGACGCAAGCCCGGAGTCAGCCTCTGTCGCGCTTGACATGGCGAGCGTGGCGAGCGAAGGGAACACGAGGCCCGCCCCCACCCCGATCAGCAGCATTCCGGGCAGAAGATCGACGGCGTAGTTGCTGTGCACCGGCACTCGGATATACAGAGCCAGGCCGGCAGCGACAAGGACCAGCGCGGGCAACAACACCCTGCCAGCCCCGAACCGGGTCGTCACACGCGCCGATACGCCGAGTGAAAGCAGACCGATGCTCACCGCGACCGGCATGAAGGCAATACCGATCTCAAGCGGGTTGAGGCCCAGAACTCGCTGCAGGTATAAGGAGCTCATGAAGAAGAATCCCAGCATGCCGGCAACGAGGAAGAACTGGACGACGTTGGCGCCCCACACATAGCGCGGTCGGAAAACGCTCAAGGGCAAAAGCGGGTTCCTCGCCGTGGCCTGACGCAAGACAAAGGCTGCCAGCAGGACGATCGACAAGCCGCCGAATCCAAGAGTGTTCGCTGAAGTCCAACCGTACTGGGCCGTGCCGACAATTGAGTACACGCCGACCATCAAGCCGGCGGTGACGAGAAAAGCACCGATGACATCCGCACCCTTGCTCCAGCCGAGGCCGCGATCGGGCTCGAGGAGGCGCCAGGAGAGCAGGCCCGCAACGATTCCAATCGGAACGTTGACAAAGAATATCCAGTGCCAGTTGATGAGCTGGGTGAGAATGCCGCCGGCCAAGAGACCAATCGAAGCACCGGCCGACGCGACAAAGCTCCAAACCCCGAATGCGCGCGCTTGCTCCCGAGGCTCGGGAAACATGGTGACGACCATTCCAAGGGCGACAGCGGAGCTGAGCGCGCCTCCGATTCCCTGGATGAAACGAGCCGCGATGAGCATCTCCGGGCTGGTTGACAGACCACATAGCAACGAGGCGGCGGTAAATACGACCAGGCCCGCCAGCAGGATTCGTCTCCGACCGAGCAGGTCGCCAAGCCTTCCGGCGAGCAGCAGCAACCCACCAAACGCGATGAGGTAAGAGTTCACCACCCACGCAAGGCTCGATTGCGAGAAGCCAAGATCGCTCTGAATCGTCGGTAGAGCGACATTCACGATGGTGCCGTCGAGGATGACCATCAAGATGCCGGCGCAGAGGACGTAAAGCGCCGCCCAGCGGCGATCCCGCACGCCCACGGAAACGGACACGGTTGGGCTCACCTGGGTTACAACCAGCGAGGGCGGGCGCCTAATTCCGCCAGCCGGGAGGGGGCGCCCCAGACTGCGCTGCGTCTCGAATATGTAGTGCTTAGTGCTCGACCGGGGTCTTCAGCAGGCCGTCCATCACCCGGTTCAGCAGCTTGGTGAGCGTCCCACGCTCCTCGGTGCTGAGGTCGCCCAGCAGCTCGTCCTCGATCCCTTCTTGCGCCTTCTCAGCGCGCTCGATTGCGCGCCGGCCGGCGGGAG
>DATCPU010000188.1:0-7307 GCA_036569925.1 Candidatus Dormiibacterota bacterium | reverse complement strand
CAGCCATGGCAACGGCATGTCGATGTCGGCCCTCGAAGCGATGGCCGCGGGAGTCCCGATCGTGGCCAGGGAGGCCCTGACTTACCGGCAGCTGATCGAGGACGGCACTTCGGGACTGCTTGCGTCCGGCCCGGCCGAGCTCGCGGCTGGCTGCCGCCGGTTGCTGCGAGAGCCTGACACTGCTCGGAGGTTGGCGCTTGCGGCCCAGGCCGCGGCGGCCGATTACGACTGGCAGAAGGTCGCGGACATCTTCATGGCGGAGCTGGCCTAAGCGGCAATATCTCGGGAGAGGGGGGCGGCTTTGCGCTCCTTTGAATGGCGGCGATGACAACGATCTCAATCGCGGCCAACGTCCAGAACTCGAGGCTGAGGTCGTTCTTCCAGTAGGGCGAGTCAACCAGGCCGTGAACCACGAACACGACCCAGGCCGCGAAGAGGCCCCACAACAGGGGCCGGGCCAGGTCGCGAGCCGATCCCACCGACCGCCAGGCTCGCCACATCAGGCCGAACAGGATGACGGCGAATGCCAGCATGCCGATAAGCCCGACCTCGCTCCAGGTCGTCAGAAAGATGTCGTGCGCGTAGGGCTCGGGGTGCAGGTTCCGCGTTCGGTAGTGCGCCATCACGGTCTGGTATCCGCTGATCCCTGCGCCGAAGATGGGATGGTCGCTGAGCATTCGTAGCGTTACCTTCCAGATCGCCAGGCGAAGCGCGAGCGTCGCGTAGTGAGGATCCAGCTGGTGCGCCAGCCGCGCCGCGACAAACGGAACTCGAGACAGCGCGAGCGCGCCGACAACCGCCGCCGCCAGCAGCCCCAACCGCAGCCGCAGGTCTCGAACACTCAGCACGGCGACCAGCGCCAGCACGGCACCGGCAAGGAGCGCGCCACGGGACAGGGTGCACACCAATGCAGGCAGGACGAAAACAAGCACGGCGGCCGCGATCAAGCGGCTCTTGCCGCTGCATGCGAAAAGGAAGAAACCAAGCGCCACGGCCGCCAGCGGCTCGAGGTAAAGGGCGACCGCGTTGGGGTTGATGCCAAAAACGCCCGGGGCGTTGCTCGGGACCAGGTGCCCGCCCAAATACACGCTCATGAAGGCCACGATCGCTGCCAGCGAGTAAACGCACGCGCTCACAGCGCCCGCGATCAGCAGCGGTTTGACCTCGGCCGTCGAGCGAAGAACCGCAGCCGCGACGTAGAAGATCGCCACCGGCTCCAGCAGAAATGCGCGATAGACGCCCAGCGCGGCACGATGGTCGGGTGCGATGAAGATCCCAACGGCGCCCGCGACCAGGAATATGGCAATCGGAATGTCGTAGGGCGTTCGCCGCGGCAATGGCGCGCGATGGCGCCACAGGGTGAGCGCGTACAGGGCGCACGTGAGCAGGATGAGGCTCTCGAGTAGCGTGGTCGGCAGGGGCCCGATGTGCCAGCGGACTATGTAAAGGGGCATCGCTGCCGCGGTTAGCGTCAGCGACCATCGAGTGAGCCGCAGAAGGTCGAGTTGTGTGGGCTTCAGGTGGCCGATATGTTAACTGCGAGCCCTGCTATCACCTCGCCATCTCTTGGGCTAGGATTCCGCTCACTGAGCGTACCCATGTACCGATCCCGAGCCGCCTTGGGCATCTCGGCCGAAGGGCGGCCTACGAAGCGATTTGGCGCCAGTTTTGCCAAGACCACACGTCAGCAGACACATGAGCACGCCCTTCCTCTTGCCCGCGTGGGAGCAATGTCGAAGCTGCCAGTGATCGGGGAGCAGGTGTCCTGATCCTTCGCCACCATCGGGGTCGCCGGCTGACGTTTTGCCTGCTGTCTCTGGCCGCCTCCGTCCTCGCGTCAATGAATGTATCGGCCGCGCCGTCGCCGGCCCTCCTGACGGCTGTCGACTACCCGCGCGCGACCTGGGTGCCGGCGGCGCGAACGAACTTCACGGTCGCGAACCGGCCGCACGACTATCCGATCGACATGATCGTCATCCACGACATCGAGGGCAGCTACGGGAGCGCCATCAAGGTCTTCCAGGACCCCAAGCGCCATGGCTCGGCTCACTACGTGATCTCGTATCACGGCCAGGTGACGCAGATGGTGTCCGAGAAAGACATCGCATGGCACGCCGGCAACTGGGACTACAACACCCGGGCGATCGGGATCGAGCACGAGGGCTACGCGTCCAAAAATCTGTACACCATTCCGGAGTACCGCACGAGCGCGGAGCTTGCGGGTTCCATCTGCTCGCGTTGGGGCGTGCCGATGGATCGCGCGCATATCATCGGCCACTACCAGGTGCCCGACCCCGATCACCCTGGCCTGTTCGGCGGCACCGACCACCACACCGATCCTGGGCCGTACTGGAACTGGACGCTCTACATCTCGATGGCCCGCTACTACGCGAATCTCCTGCCGAGCCCGCCGCACATGGTGCTCGCCGCCACGGCGTACAGCGGCGATGGCACCGCGAGCGTGAGCTGGCCGGCGGCGCGCACGTGCCACAACCCCATCGACTCATATGTGGTCGTCGCCCAACCGGGTGGGATGCAGGTGACAGTGCCTGGCACCGCCACCTCGGCCGGGTTCACAGGACTGACCAACGGCGTCAACTACTCGTTCACGGTCACCGCCCAAAACTCGGATGGCCAGGACACCGTGTCCTCGAACAGCGTCACTCCTGGGCCGGCCTGCACAGGTGCAGTCCTGACCGCCACCCCGGTCTCGCCTCAGTCCGCGGGCGGCGCTGTCCTGTTCGCGGCCACGTCCGGCACCTGCTCCAATCCCCAATACCAGTTCACAGTTCAAAGCTCCAATGGCACCTGGGTGGTCCAGCAGCCTTTCGGCCGTAACACCTGGACCTGGGACAGCTACACGTTTGGCGCCGGCGTCCACAGAATTGGGCTTTGGGCGAACCATGCCACTGCGGACCCGGCCCAGGCGGAAGCCTCCACCACGTTGACCTACGCGCTCAGCCCGTTCTCGATGGCCGATTGGCACGCCACCTTCGATATGAGCAAGGCGCCGACCAGCTGGGTCGCCGGGCGGAGCCAGACCTTCCCGGTCACCGTGACCAACTCCGGACCCGTCACCTGGCCCGCGGCAGGCTACGGCAGGGTCGATCTCATCCTCCACTTCGCGAAGGTCGGCGGAGGCTCGGCCACCCGATCTCAGTGGCTGACCCTAAGCGGCTTTTCGATGCCGTCGAACCTGGCGCCCGGCGCCAGCGTGACATTCAACGCGACAGTCGCCGCCCCGTCGACCACCGGTTCGCTGGTCCTCGAGGCGGACATGATCAAGGAGCATCAATTCTGGCTCCCCCAGTGGCAGCCGGTCGCCGTCAACGTCGCGGCCCCCGACAAGACCGCCGGCTACGACATGGGCAAGGTTCCGACCACCTGGCTGGCCGGCCAGACCCAGACGTTCCCCGTGACGGTCACCAATACGAGCAACTACACCTGGCTGGCGACCGGATATTTCCAGACCAACCTGGATCTTCACTTCATGCCGACCGCGGGCGGCGCGGCGAAGCGGTCAAGCTGGTTGACCAGCCAGGCCTTCGCGCTGCCGGCAAACCTTGCTCCGGGCGGCAAAGCGACACTCAACGTGACGGTGACGGCTCCATCCCATACGGGCGCGCTCGTGCTCGAGGCTGTGATGATCAAGGAGCACGCGTTCTGGTTCCAGCAATGGAATCCGGTCAACGTGACGGTCTCGAATGCTGTGTGGTCCGCAAGCTACAACCTGACCGGTGCGCCGGCGGCCTGGACCAGAGGGCAGACTCAGAGTGTCACCGTGACGGTGACCAATACCGGAAACATCGCATGGCCCTCGGCCGGCTACAACCGCGTTGACCTGGACGTTCACTTCACGCCGCAGCCCGCAGGCTCGGCGAACCGCGCAGCGTGGCTTACGAACCAGGCCTTCTCGATGCCTGCAGACCTCGCTCCTGGAAACAGCGTCACGCTGACCGTCTCGGTGACGGCGCCGGCAGGGGCCGGCTCGATGTACCTCGAGGCGCTGATGATCAAAGAGCACCAGTTCTGGTTCGTACAAAGCGCCTCGATGCCAGTGACAGTCTCCTGAAGCCCAGCCAGGAGCGGGCGCGATAAGCTTGCAAATCGTGCCCTCCCGCGACCTTCCAAGTCGAGCGCTGTACCAGGGACGCGACCGCGCGGCGGCTCGCTCCTTTCTATATGCGATAGGCCTGACGGCCGAGGACATCGACAAGCCGTTCATCGGCGTCTCCAACGTCTGGACTGAGACGATGCCGTGCAACTTCGGCTTGCGCGACCTCGCGGTTCCACTAAAGGCAGGGATCAAGGCCGCCGGGGCAAACCCGATGGAGTTCAACACCATCGCCATCTCCGACGGCATCACGATGGGCAGCGAGGGCATGAAGACCTCGCTGGTCAGCCGCGAGGTCATCGCCGATTCGATCGAGCTCGTGGCGCGAGGCCACATGTTCGACGCGATGTGCTGCCTGTGCGCGTGCGACAAGACGATCCCCGCCTCGGCCATCGCCCTGGCCAGGCTGGACCGGCCCGGCATGGTGCTGTACGGCGGCTCGATCATGCCCGGCCGTTACCGCGGACGAGATGTCGCTGTCGGCGATGTTTACGAGGCGATCGGCGCCGCCGCTGCCGGCAAGATCACCGATGCCGACCTCACCGAGCTCGAGGCAGTCGCGTGTCCGGGCGCCGGCGCCTGCGGCGGCCAGTACACGGCGAACACGATGTCGATGGTCATGGAGGTGATCGGGCTCTCCCCCGTGGGTTTCAACTCCATCCCTCAGACTGACCCGGCCAAGCTTCCAGCCGCGGAGGCGATGGGGCGGCTCTCCTTGCAGGTTCTCGACCAGGACCTCAGGCCATCCCAGATCCTCACTCGCCGCGCCTTCGACAATGCCATCGCCGCGGTGGCCGCGAGCGGCGGGTCGACGAACGCGGTGCTGCACCTGCTGGCGCTGGCGCGCGAGGTCGGAGTCGACCTCGCGATCGACGAGATCGACAGGATCAGCCGCCGCACCCCCTTGCTCTGCGACCTCAAGCCGGGCGGCCGCTTTGCTGCGGTCGAGCTGCACCGCGCCGGGGGAATCGCGCTGCTCACCCAGCGTCTGATCGAAGGCGGCTATGTCGACGGCGACGTGATCACTGTCACCGGCCGGACTCTAGGCGACGAATGCGAGTCCGTGAAGGAGACCGCGGGGCAAGAGGTCGTCGCGCCGCTCGCCCACCCGCTGCGCGAGGAGGGAGGGCTCGTCGTTCTGCGCGGCAACATCGGGCCCGAGGGTTCGGTCGTCAAGGTCACCCAGCACACTCCCACCACGCACCGAGGCCCGGCCCGGGTCTTCAACCGCGAGGAGGACGCGCTGGCTGCAGTGCTTGGCGGACGGATCAAGCCCGGGGACGTGGTGGTCATCCGTTACGAAGGCCCGCGAGGCGGGCCCGGGATGCGTGAGATGCTCGTCGTCACCGCCGCGATCGTCGGCGAGGGGCTGGGCGAGACGGTGGCGATGGTCACCGATGGCCGTTTCTCCGGGGCGACTCGCGGCCTGATGATCGGGCATGTCGCGCCTGAGGCGGCCGTGGGCGGGCCCTTGGCCGCGATCCGGGATGGCGACGTGATCAACATCGATGTCGACAGCCGAACCCTGGAAGTGGAGGGCATCGACGTCGCGAAGCGCATGAACGGCTGGTCGCCGCCGGAGCCGCAGTACCGAAAAGGCGTGCTGGCACGATATGCGCTGCTCGTGGGCTCAGCGTCAGAAGGAGCCGTGCTCAAGCCATAGCCGGCAAGGGAAGTGACGCGCTCGGGTCCTACCTGAAAGGAGTCGATCAGAGGGCGAAGCCACTGGTCATCGACCTTGACGAAGCGATCCGCAAGGTCCACCCGGACCTCGATGTCGCCGTCAAGTACGGGCTGCTCATGTATGCACTTAAAGGCGATTGGCGCACATGGGTCTGCGCCATCGGTGCTGGGAACAGCGGCGTGGCCCTGCGCTTCCTTTACGGCGTGTTGCTGACCGATCCCAAGCACGTATTGCGGGCGGGAAGCTCGGTCCTCATGACCTGGGACTTCGCGCTCATCGACGCCGTCGACCCTGAGGCCGTAGGGGCCTACGTCTTCGAGGCAGTGGCTCGATACGACGAGTACAGGGCCAACGCGCCCAAAATTCTCGAGGCGAGCCGGGCGGCGGCGAAGGCTCGGAGTCGCAAATCCAGTGCGAGGTGAGTGATGAGCGTTGAACAGTCGCGTGGCGCTGAGCTGCCGATCACCGGCACGCCCGCCGTATCGGCTGACGGCATCAAGATGCAGATTCTGGCCACCGAGCACTGGAGCCTCCTCGCCACCCGTTCTCTGGGCTATACCGATTCGTTCGGCCGCGCCAACATGTTCTTTGCCGTGCTCTCAGGGGCGGTCATCGCCCTGGCTCTCATCGCCCAGAGCGGCCACTACGACACGACGTTTTACGTCGCCGCGATACTCCTGCTGGCGATCGTCTTCTTTGTCGGCATGGCGACGATCGCGCGGATCGGTCACCTCAATGCCGAGGACGCGCACTGGTTGATGGGAATGAACCGCATTCGCCATGCATACCTGGAGCTGCACCCCGAGCTAGGCAAATATTTCGTCACCGGCCAGCACGACGACATGCACGGCGTCTTCACCACTCTGGGCATGACGGCGACCCTGCCAGGCCAGAAACTCTTCGCCGACATCGGGCACGGGTTTCAAACCCTGCCCGGCATGCTGACGATCATCGTCGCCGCCGTGGCAGGGGCCTGGGGCGCGCTGGTCGCCGCGTCTTTGGGCAGCCCGGTGGCACTGTCAGTCGCAGTCGGCGCTGTCTGTTTTCTGATCACAGTGGTTGGAAATGCGTTCTTCGCCCGGCGAGGAATCGTCGCGTCGGCGAAGTCCTGGACCCCAAACTTTCCCTCGCCCGACTGAGCGGAGCCCTATCCGGCGGTTGGCAGCCAGCCAGGGCGCGTTGATTCGAACGAGCTGATTGCAGGCGCATGGCGTTCGACCAGCGTGATCTCGTCCAGGCCGTTCAGCAGCATGTCGCGGGCGAACGCGTCGATCTCGAAGCGATAGGCGAAGCCGTCGCCGCGCACCTCTTGCCTCTCAAGGTCCACCGTGATCTCGATCGTCGGATCTTCGGTCGCGAGGTCGATCAGGTGGCGCACCTGGCGATCAGGCAGGGTGACGGCTAGGATCCCCGTCTTGTACGCGTTCGCGCGGAAGATGTCCGCGAACGTCGGCGAGATGATCGCGTGGTAACCCGCATCCTTGATCGCCCATGGCGCGTGCTCACGCG
>DATCPU010000187.1:0-6709 GCA_036569925.1 Candidatus Dormiibacterota bacterium | reverse complement strand
GGATCAGCCCGGCGGCTGGGCTCGCCTTCGGCATCGCGGTCGGGCTCGGGGGCGTGGCATTGATCGCCATCTCCAGCAACCGGCTGGCAGCTGAGCTGGCCCTCGCCGGCGGCCTGGTCTACGTGTTCGTCTACACGATGTGGCTAAAGCGGTCCACGGCTCAGAACATAGTCATCGGCGGCGCCGCTGGAGCCTTTCCTCCGCTGGTCGGCTGGGCCGCGGTAACCGGCTCGCTCAACCCGCTCGCCTGGGCGCTGTTTGCGATCGTCTTCTTCTGGACGCCCCCCCACTTCTGGGCGCTCGCTCTGCTCCTCAGCCGGCAATATTCGGCCGCCAAGGTGCCCATGCTGCCGGTGGTTGCCGGTGAACGGCGGACGCGCCTGTCGATCCTTTTCTACTCGGTCGTGATGCTGGGGGTCAGCGCCATTCCGATCGTGTGGCTCGGACCCATTTACGCTGTGGCCTGCATCGCCCTCGGAGCGGTATTTCTGTGGCTTGCGGGGCGAGCCTCCGGCCGGCGCGACGGCGCCTCGGCGATGGCGCTGTTCCACTACTCGTTGGCGTACCTCGCCCTGCTGTTCGTCGCCGCCGCCGTCGCTGCGACGGTGACACCGTGAGCGCCGTGGCGCGGTCGGAGGTCCAGCGGCCGCCCGAGCGCCGGGTGCCGGCTTGGGCCCTTGCGCTGCCGGTCGTGGTCGTGCTGGTCGCGACCGTCGCGGGCGTGGCGTTGGTACTCGCCGACCGGTCGTCGAATGCGGTCTGGGTGGCGCCGGGCCACGCGAGCATCGGGGCGCCCGCGCCGAACTTCACCTCATACGACCTGGGAGGGAAGAAGGTCAGCCTTTCCGACTTCGCAGCGCGCCCGGTGCTGCTCACCTTCTGGGCGACGTGGTGCACCGTTTGTAAGGACGAGCTGCCGGCGCTGCAGGCCCTGCAGCAACGCTACGCGGCCAGTGGTTTTGCCGTGCTCGCTGTCAACTACATGGAAACCGACAACGGGCGCATGCGCCAGTACCTGGCAGGAATCAACGTGAAGCTGCAGTCGGTTATCGACCCCGGAGCTTCGATCGCGTCGGCTTATGAAGTGGACATCGGGCTACCGGTCAACGTTCTCGTCGACAGGTCGGGCCGGGTGGCGCGAATCATGGTCGGCGAAATCTCCAGCACCGCGATCGAGAGCGCGGTCCAACAGATGTTGGGCCCGCCGGCTGCCTGACGGTCCGGAGGCGTCGCCTGGCTTGCAAAAGTTGCAAAACAGGAGTTGAATTTTCTTAGTCAGGTCAGTCGTTGGCAAGGTGGGGGGGAACGATGGGGATATTGCTGGCTTTTCACCAGGCCTATCAGCCGGTGCTGGACAACATCCTGGTCTCGGCGATCGTCGCCGGGCTCCCTTTATACGTGCTCTTCATCATGCTCGCCATCCTTCGCATTCCCGCGTGGATCTGCGCCATCAGCGCAATGGCGACGGCGTTCATCCTGGCCTGGCTGGTGTGGGGCATGCCATTCGGCGTGACGCTCGGAACCGCAACCGAGGGCATGGCCTTTGGCCTCTGGCCGATCAGCTGGATCGTCCTCAATGCCGTCTTCTTCCACAACCTGACTGTGGCCAGCGGTGACTTCGACGTCATCAAGCGCTCGCTGACCAGGCTGACGCAGGATCGGCGCCTGCAGGCCTTGCTGATCGCTTTCAGCTTTGGCGCCCTACTCGAGGGGATCGCCGGATTCGGCGCGCCGGTGGCGATCACAGCGTCGATCCTGGCGAGCCTCGGTTTCGAGCCGGTCACTGCCGCCGTTCTCGCCCTGCTTGCAAACACCGCGCCGGTGGCGTTCGGGTCAATCGGTATTCCGGTTGTCACTCTGGGCGGCCTGGTCGCCCCGATCCTGCACAAGGATGTGACGTCGACGACGCTGGCGCTTTCCGCAATGGTCGGGCGCCAGCTGCCGATCTTCTCGGTCCTGATTCCCGGCTACCTCATCATCGTGCTCGCCGGCTGGCGGAAGACGCGCGAGATCCTGCCTGCCGTCCTGGTTACCGGCATCTCGTTTGCGGTGGTTCAGTTTCTCGTCTCGAACTTCATCGGCCCCGAGCTGACCGACATCGTGGCGGCCCTGGTCTCGATGGGCTGTCTTGCTTTGCTTCTCCGATTTTGGCGGCCGGCGCACGTCTGGCAGTTCGCGCACGAGACCGCAGTCGCGGCCGGGCCTCGTCAGATCGGTCGCGAGACCGACTTGCCGGTGGCCGCTGTCGACATCCCTGCCACAGACGATTCCAAGGTAGATGTTCGGGGACGCATTCTCGCCGCGTACGGGATGTACGTGGTCCTCGTCGCCGTCATCCTCGTAGGCCAGATGGGCAACCTGCCCTTCTTCTCCGGCCACCCGGTGAACGACCCGAAGACGGCGCTGGCCGCGCCCGCCAACATCACCGCCGACCTGAAGTGTGGAACGCCTGGCTTCAAGCTCTGCCCCCAGCCCTGGGTCGGGCCTGACCCGACCAAGGACAGGCAAACCTTCAAGTTCCCCGACTGGAACTTCTACTGGCCTGGCACATATGACATTGCCGGTGGCAAGCCGGTGTCGTTGATCTTTCGCGAGAAGCCGATCGCGTCCACCTCGACCGAATATCCGCTAACGTTCGACTGGAACTTCCTGGCTGCTGCCGGCTCCCTGGTGCTCTACGCGGTGATCATCGCGTTCCTGTTGATGCGGGCCAGGGGCTCGAAGGTCAACTTTGTCTCTGTCTACGGGAAGACGCTGCGGCAGCTCGCGCTGCCAATCGTGACGATCGCGTTCATCCTCTCGATCGCCCAGATCATGAATTACTCAGGCATGACGTCGAGCATGGCGATCGCTCTCTCGAAGACGGGCTTCATCTTTCCGTTCGTAGCGGCCTTCCTGGGCTGGCTCGGGGTCTTCCTCACCGGTAGCGACACGTCCTCGAATACCTTGTTCGGGCCGCTGCAGGCTCAGACCGCTCAGCAGCTGGGAAACGTGAGCCCGATCCTCACGGCAGGCACCAATTCCTCGGGTGGCGTCATGGGCAAGATGATCAGCCCGCAAAACCTGTCGGTGGGAGCAGCCGGCGTTAACAAGGTGGGCGCGGAGGGCGCGATCTTCCGCCGCGTCATCGGTTACAGCCTCATCCTCACCAGCCTCGTGGGAGTGGTGGCGATGATCGAGGCGTATGTGATCCCAGGCATCGTACCTTCGCCCTGATCTTGTGGCCTGCGACGAGCTGGTTGTCGCGTTGATCCTGGCAACGAGGGCTTAGTCCCCAGTCGCGCCGGCCTCGGCGGCCAGACTTGTGTCGGCGGCAGGTCGTGACCAGAGGGTTGCTCCAAACCTAATGTTCTTGAACACCTCCTCGCTGACGAGGAAGCCGGCGAATATCAGGAGCACTCCCAGGAACTCGCCGAGAAAGAACGACCACGTCACGCCGAACCGATTGAGCCCGCTCGTCACCCCTGGGATGAAGGCGCCGAGGGCGATCAACATGGTGGCCGGCACGCGCGAGTTCACCTTCCCTTTGACGAGAGCGCTGGCCGCTCTCGGTGTGGACGCGACCAGGTTGACCGCCACCGCAGCGCCTCCGTACAGCTGCGCGATCACGGGCATCCTCACCTTGGCGCGCAGCACCTTGCGCTTGGGCATGTACACGTACGCCGAGTAGATCGCTCCGAACACCAGGCACAGCGCGCCGGCGATGTTGAAAGGACCGGTGAGCACGCGCAGATAACCGGGGAACGCGGTGCCGACTGGAACGTGGGTGGCTGGATCGACGGCCCAACCCGGAGCCGCCAGCGGTGCCGTGACGGTCATGTACGCGACAGCGATCGAGCCGATGACCAGCACTGCCATGGCGATATGCGCTGCCAGCCTCGGACGGACGGTGGTCGTCGCGATTATCGCGATGCCGCCGATGGCGGCAATCGCAAAAGCGATTGTGCCGGCGGTCGTGGAGCCGGGGTAGAGCGGCAGGTTGCTGCCCTTGGCCGAAGCGTGGCTGAAGAGCAGTGAAAGCAGCCCGCCGATCAGAATCGTCGCTCCCGCAAAGTAGCCGAACCGGGTCTTTGAAAGCAGGTAGATCGTGCCGGTTCCAAGGTAAGCCGCCACGAAGAAGGCGCCGACGAGGTACCAGGCTCGATACAGCGGCTCGCTCCAGCCGAATGCGCCGCCGACGAACTCGCAGCCCGCGCTGATGCCGTACCAGAGCAGGCCGATCGCCCACACGAGCTGGAATGCCTTGCGCCGCTGCCACCACTGGTCGAGGACCATCGCTGCGAAAGCGAGGCTAAGCACCGACGAGGCAAGCGGGAGCACAACGTTCAGGGCACTCATCGTTTGGCCGGCACGGAATACGCCTCGACCATGGCGACGCGCACCTCATTGAGGAACCAACCGACGTGACGTTCGAGATCCGCCGTGCCCCCCGCCTGGACAGCGGACAACTGCTTCACGCTCGAGTGAACCAGACGATCGAACAGATGGAATGCCCGCAGCGCGTCGCCCAGAGACAGGTCGGAGTCATGGCCGAGCCGCGCGTAGCGCTCGCCCATGATGCGGATGTCGCCGCCCCAATCTTTGCCCGTATCCCCGAGGTACGCCACCAGGATTCGCATCAGATCGTGGCCCAGATCGCGCTGGCGTGCCTTGGCCGCATCGTCGAAGCGCGAGTACCAGGGCTCGGTCGCGAGCTTGCCGGTCGAGGTCGCAAGGCGCGCCTGACCAACGAGGGCGGTCATGAAAAGCGCGAGCTCGGGCGCCGCCCCGGCAGCGAGCGCGTCGACATCCTCTCCGCTGAACCGGCGATGACCGCCTGGGGTGCGGAACATTCTTATCCTGCCGCGGTCCGCCCATTCCCGAAGCGTGGCGGGGTGGATGTTGAGCCGCTTCGAGGCCTCGGCGAGGTTCAGCCAGGCGGCCGTCTCCGAGGCAGATGGTGGCACTGCATTAGTGTAGAAAATCTACGGCATCACATGCAATCCCAGAGATTTCTATAGATTTTGCCCGACCGGGCGTCAGCTGTTCAGAACCCGATCCCCAATCTCGAGAGCGCCGTCGAGGATCTCAAAGCCTTCGTCCAGCTCCGCCTCGGTGATGCAGAGCGGCGGGTTGGTCATGATCGTGTTCCAGCGCATGTACGTGTGCATGCCGGCGTCCAGGAGAGCTTGGTAGATCGCCTTCATCTCGGGCGACGTGCCGTCGAATGGCGCCATCGGCTCCCGCGTCTTACGATCGCGAACGAGCTCGATGGCCCCGAACAATCCGATCGAACGCACGGCTCCCACGCAAGGGTGGCGCTCCTGCAGCCGGCGGTGGTGCCTCTTCAGGACCTCGCCCAGGCGCTGCGAGTTGCCGACCATGTCGTCTTCTTCGTACGCCTGGATCGCACCCAGCGCGGCGGCGCACCCGAGCGGATGGCTGTTGTACGTCAGCCCGCCGTAGAAAATGTGATCGTCGAAATGCGCGGCTACCTTCCGGCGCATGCCGACGGCGCCCAGCGGAACATAGCTGCTGGTCAGACCTTTCGCCAGGGTGATGAGGTCGGGCACGACGCCCCAGTGATCGACCGCGAACCATCGGCCGGTGCGTCCGAAGCCGGTCATCACCTCGTCGGCGATGAGGAGGATGCCGTGGCGGTCGCAGATCTCACGCACGCCTTCGAGGTAACCGTCGGGCGGGATCAGGATGCCGTTGGTGCCGGTGATCGGTTCGAGGATGAATGCGGCGATGGTGGTTGCGCCTTCCAGGAGGATCGTTTCCTCGAGCATCGCAAGTGCAACCTCGGCGGTGTCGGTACCGCGCTGGATGCCGTGGTATGGGTCCAGTACATGGATGACACCGACCGCTCCTTCGTTGGGCCACCGCCGCGGGTCGCCGGTCGCCTGGACGGCGGTGCCCGTAGCGCCGTGGTACGAGCGGTACCGCGCCAGGATCTTCGAGCGACCGGTGACGGCTCGGGCGATCTTGATTGCGTTCTCGTTCGCGTCGTTGCCTCCCAACGTGAACAGCACCTTGTCGATGTCGCCGGGCAGAAGCTCCGCCAGCTTCTTGCCCAGCCGTGCCCGGACCTCGGTCGCCATGAAAGGGCCGATATAGGGGAGCAGGTCGGCCTGGCGCTTGATCGCGTCGATGATCCGCCGATCGCCGTAGCCTGCGTTGACGCACATCAGCTGGCTGTTGAAATCGATGAAGCGGCGCCCGTCGACCGTTTGAAAGTGCACGCCCTTGGCGCTGGCCACCGCCATCGGCTTCAAGGCCGCCTGGGCAGACCAGTCGTACAGGGTGTGGCGGAGGCAGAGCTCGGAAATCTCCTCCGAGTTGAGCGCCTTGACCGCTTCCATGACCATGGGTAAATCGTACCTGCGGCGCATCCCGCGCAGGTTCGGGGCGGCGGTGTTTGACATCGCAACTAGCGGGTGCTATACCCCTCAGCGTGCTGGGGGATTTGGGCCCCCGGCGGTTTGGGTGTGCCTGGGAGGGGAACCGATGTTGCCAGCAGCTTTCGACTATGCCGCGCCCGCCACCCTCGGAGACGCTCTCGCGCTCCTGAAGCAGCGCGGCGACGAGGCCAAGATCATGGCCGGAGGCCAGAGCCTCATTCCGCTGCTCAAGCTCCGCTTCGCGCAGCCGGCGCTGGTCATCGACATCGGCCGCCTGCCCGCGATGGCCGGCATCGCCCGTCAGAACGGCCACCTTAGCATCTGTC
>DATCPU010000186.1:0-3434 GCA_036569925.1 Candidatus Dormiibacterota bacterium | reverse complement strand
GAGCCGGCAGGGCGCCAGTGCGATCTGGGAACTGCCGTCGCGCGATCCTGCGCTCACCCGCAGCGTGTGGGTGCCATCGGCGAAACTTTGAAGAGAGCGTGGCGTCAGGGCGACATGCCCGGTGCCATGAGCCAGGGCCTGGCCATCGATCATCGCCGTCATATTGAGACCCGGCGCGTCAAGGACAAAGGTCGAAGACGGAGTAACCGGCTTGCCGTAGCTGAGCTTCACCGTCTTTGTACCCGCCTTTAGCCCAGAGGGGGCCTGTACGGCTCGGCAGACCGATTCGTCGACGAGGCTGCCGTCGAGCCCTGACAGGTCCTTGGGGGAAATCGGTGCGCTCTTGGCCGAGACGACAGTTTGCGAGCCGACCGAGTTCGTCGCCGAGACACGACAGGAAAAGCGAGCGCCGACATCGGCGTCGGTCGGAGTGATCTTCGAGCCGGTCTCATCGAAAGGGTTGCCGTCCTTCTGCCACTGGTAGGCGAATGTCGTCCCGTCGGAGTAGCCGTTGGGGGTGCAGGTCAGCGGACTACCGGCAGCGGCGACTCCCGCTACAGTCGCGGCGCCATTCGGCGAGGGGACCCCGTAGCCGAAGAAGGACGCGGTCTCGACCGGGCCGTTCTCGTTGGTGATGACGAAGACCGTGCCCTCGCGTTCGCCCGTGCCATTCGGGTGGAAGTCCACGGTGAGCTGGCAAGAGGCAGCCGGCGAAAGAACCTGAGAGCTACAGGAATCAGCGGAGACCGGGAAGAGCTGCGGCGTCCCTGACAAGACGAATACCTGCTGGACCTGCAGCGGGAAGTCGCCGGCGTTTTTGATCGTAAAGGCCCTTGGGGCCGAGGCTGAGCCGACAGCGACATCCCCAAACCCTGCTTGAGCCGGCGAGATCACGGCGTCGGGCCCCGCCAGCGCGGTTGCGCCCAGGGGAATGACCAGCGGATTGACGGTTCCGTCGTTGCTCAGTTCCAGCTGGGCGTTGTAGGTCCCGGCGCCCGAGGGGTTGAAGTTCACCCCGACGCTGCAGTTATTGCCGGGATTCAAAACGAACTGACAGCCGTTGAAGCCGATGGAGAAGGCGGCTGCGTCAGGGCCGGCGATGGTCGCGTTGGTGCTCGCGACGGCCAACGCGGAGGCGTTGGAGATATTGGCGTCGCGCTCCTGACCACCGAAGAAATAAGGCTGTGGATCGAAGGACGGCGAAGACCCTGAGAGAGTTCCCGTCGCGCCCGCGCCGCTGAGCGGAACGATGACGGTGCCGTTGTCGTCCACGAGTTCGATTTGGGCGCTCTTCGGTCCCGGCGTCGTTGGGTTGAACGCGACGCTCACGCCGCAGGAGGTGCCGTCCATGACGAAGCTGCAGTCGTTATTGCTGGTGAAGTTCGCGGCATCCGTGCCGACGATGCTGACCGAGGAGACGCTCAGATCGGCACCGGTTAGGTTTTCGAACTTCACTGACTGCGAGGGGGTCGAACCCTGGTGGATGCCCTGGGTGCCGAAATCGAGCTGCGTTGGGTTTGGCGTCAGATCTCCAGCCGCAGCGGCGAAGGAGGGTGCTGCGAGCAGCCCCAGGGCGCTGATCAGACAGGCGAGAGCGAGGTAACGAGGTCGCGACATGGGGCCTTTCTTGACATAGGAGATGCGGTGCCCGACCCTGGTTGCGTGTAGATGGACCAGCCCGCTGCAAGAAGAGGTATCGACAGTGAGAGGCCAGAAGGCGATGCCCCAAATGGGGGAGATCGTGGCTAATGCTCGACCTCGGGGCGAGTTTGGGACGCCGAAGTCGCGATGGTCGAACAGGGCCGTCCCTATGGCTACCGAGCCCACATCTACTGGTCGAGCGCGCCGTCGAACGGCGGTCCCTCGTGTGCTGGTCAACGCACCCGCCGGCTGCGGGGTTGCGGTGAACCAGGCACCTCTACTGGTCAACCGATTCGCAGTCAGCATTGATGGCCACGAAGTGGCGGATATATGCCAGGTGGCAGTAGTACTCACCTCCATGCGCCCGTAGCTTCGATGCAGATGCCGACCATACGGGCCGGCCCGGCTTACGGAGGTGGATTGTGTCCTCAAATGACGCTCACGTCACCCGCCTGACCGCGCTTGCCGCCCTCGGCATCGCGCTGCTGTACTTCGCCAGCATGCCGATCGGCTCGTTGGCGAGCCTGCCGGCGTCAGACGCCTCGGCCTCGGATTTCGCCCAGTTCTTCGCTCAGCACCGCGCTGGCCTGCTCGTCGCAGTGGTGCTCAACGGCATTGCCTGGTGCGCCCTGCTGCCGGTGGCGTTCGCCGGGCTGCGCACGCTCCTTGGCGAGCGCGGCGGGATCGCCGCCACCGTGGCGCTGGTCTGCGCCGGCGTCGAGGCCGCGCTGATTGGCGTGGCTCTCGTCTTCGGCGCGATCGCCGCCTACGCAGCGCCGCAACTCAGTTTGGAGCTATCGAAGGTGTTCAGCGACGGCATGAGCATTGCCACGAGCGCCTCAGCTTGGCCCACGATCCCGTGCGTGATCGGTCTTGTCATTGCCGCACGTCGCTGTGGAGCGTTTCCAAAATCGGTACTCGCCTTCGGACTGCTGGTCGCGACGCTGCACGCGATCACCGCGGTCGCCTTCGCTCGTTCCGGGGTGCTGTCGCCGAGCGGGATCGCGCTGGCCGCCCCGCCCGCGTTCGCGATCTGGATGGCGTTCATCGGTGTCGCCCTTTTGCGGCGCCCCGTCGCCGTCGCTCCCGCTGCGGCCTGAAAGGAGCGCAATCATGCGATTCAAGACGCTCATCGCCGCAGAGACTTGCCGCGCCCATAAGCCCTCGGCAGCCGTGGTGAGGCCATGACAGACTTCGCTCAGGGGCTGGCGCTTGGCCGGCCGATCGTGTGGAGGGACGGGTTGCAGGGAATCGCCGAGGCGACAGATGCGCCGTTCGTGCTACCGGACGGCACGGTGACCTTCCTGCTGACCGACATCGAGGGATCGACGCGGCTGTGGGAGGCGCACCCCGAGGCGATGGCACAGGCCGTGCCCGCGCATTACGCGCTGCTGTCTGAGGCGATTGGCCGTCATGGCGGCGTGCGGCCGGTGGAGCAGGGCGAGGGCGACAGCGTCGTAGCGGCGTTCTCACGTGCGTCCGATGCGGTGGCCGCGGCGCTCGAGGCCCAGCGGGCACTGTCGGCGCAGGTGTGGCCCGAGGGCCTGCGGTTGCAGGTTCGCATCGCGCTGCACACCGCCGAGGCGCAGCTGCGCGACGAGGGCAACTACTTCGGCGTTGCGCTGAGTCGCTGCGCGCGCCTGCGGGCGATCGCCCATGGCGGTCAGACGCTGCTCTCAGGCGCCGTGCACGACCTGGTCGTCGAGCAGCTGCCCGAGGGCGTGGCACTGGCGGATCTCGGAACCCACCGGCTGCGCGACCTCAGGCGCCCCGAGCACGTCTTCGCGCTGAGC
>DATCPU010000185.1:0-2523 GCA_036569925.1 Candidatus Dormiibacterota bacterium | reverse complement strand
TCGAGCCGGCAGGCCACCATCCGCCGGCTCACGACCAGGCACCACACTCTCGGGGACCCGAGCTGAGGTTTAGGCCAAACCTCGTCGCCCTCGCGCTTGCAACGACGTGCGCGCTGGCTGCCTGCAGCTGGGGCACAACAGCTCCAACATCGCCAACCGCTTCGAGCTCGTCCAGCCCCTCTCCTTCCCCCTCGGTCGAGATCACCCCACCGCCGCCATGCGTGAACGCCGCGGCCGCCCGTAGGGCCACAGGCGTCTCGTCGCCAGACCCGGTGATCGTCCTGGCCACCGGTCTGAACGTCCCCGATGACCTGCTCTACCTCGCCGCCGACGGCACCGTCATGACCGGGGAGCACGGCAGCGGGCGACTCGCAATCGTGGGAGGCCCGAGCCGGCTCAAGCGACTCCCGCAGGTCATCGGCGAGGCCGAAGGGATCGCGCAGATCGGCTCGACGATCTACGTCGCCGACCAGCTGCACAACCGCGTCGTCGCTCTCGTCGGCGGCGGCGTGCGCACGGTCATCCAGCTCCAGCCCGATCCCGGCGGCTTGAACCTGGATGGCATCGACAGCAACGGCACCCAGCTCATCATCCCGGACAGCCCGCATGGCACCGTGCTCCTGGTCGACCCGTCGGGCCACGTGGCAGCGCGCTGGGCCGGTTTAAGCCGGCCGGCCGGCGTTTGGGGCCGGTCCACCCCGTACCTGATCGCTGACGAGAATGCCGGCGCGATCTATGCGCTGAAGGCTGGCGGCGGCTTCACAAAAGTGGCGAGCAACCTGTCGGGGGTTGACGACGTGGTGCGGGACTCACGCGGCCACGTGCTCGTCACCCTCCCCGGTGCTGGCGTGCTGCGTGACATCACCTCCGGTGGAAACGTCGCCTCAGGGCTTAGCAATCCACAGGGGTTGGACTTTGACGGGGCGCAGAACCTGCTGGTCACCGAGAGCGACAGGGGCCGTGTCGATCTGATCGTCAAAACCTTTGCGATCCGGGTGCCGACCCCAGCCGTCCGCCTCCTACCGCGCCAGGGCGTGTGCTTGGGAATTACGAGGGGTAAGGGCTACACGGTCCCGCTGGCCGTCGACCAGGTCACCGGAGCGACAGTGACCACCCAGCCGGGAGCGTCGAACTCTTTCGAGGTTCTGCCGGCACCCTGCTCCACATCGACATGCACGGTATCTCTGCAGCTGACCAGCCCGGCCGGGCGAGAGTTCGCCGACTTCACCTACCGGGATTAGCCGCCCCTTTTCGGGGGTATCACAAGTACAGACCATGGACGAACGTAACCCGTTTCCCCCTCAGGGAGGGGACTCTCTACCGCCTCCTCCTCCGCCGATGTATCCCGTCACGTCCGACATCCCGCCGGACTCGCCCTACCACGCTTCGCCGGCCCCGAAGTCGCGACGCACGACGGGGATGCTTGGGGGCCTCGGGGCGCTGCTCGTGGCCGCGCTTGCCTATGGCAAGTACGCGCTGCTGGTCCTGGTCAAGATTCCTTTTCTCTTGACTGCCGGAACGGCCTTGGTGAGCGTGGTGTTTTACTCAGCGTTTCTCGGTCCATGGGTTGCCGTCGGCCTCGTCGTGATGATTTTTGTGCACGAGATGGGGCACGTCGTCGAGATCCGGCGCCAGGGGATGGCGGCGACTGCACCGATCTTCATTCCATTCTTCGGCGCTGCGATATTCCAGCGCTCCCACGCGCAGAGCCCCATGCGCCAGGCCCAGATCGGCATTGCCGGACCGCTCGCGGGCACGATTGGGGCGACCGTCGCCCTCGTCCTTTATGCGGAGACGCACTGGGTCGTCCTGCTGGTCTGGGCTTACTACGGCTTCCTCATCAACCTTTTCAACATGATCCCGTTTGGGATGCTGGACGGCGGCTGGATCCTGGCCCCGACGTCAAAGTGGGTGCAGGTCGCGGGCCTTGTCGGTCTTGCGTACCTCTGGATCACCGGGGGAATAAGTTCGCTGGTCATCATCGTTCTCATCCTTGGCCTCCCGATGGTATGGCAGCGGTTCCGCAACCCCGCGCTGGACCGCTACCTCACTTCGGGCCCCGCCGGCCCCCGCATCGCGATGGGGCTCGCGTGGCTTGGCCTCGTCGCCTACCTCGCCTTCTTCTTCCTGCAAAGCGAGCAGATGCTCGGCCCGTTCCTTCGGTAAACTCACTGACCTGGAGATAAGACCTTGAAAGCACAGATTCATCCCGCCTTTTACGAAGACGCGCTCGTCACGTGCGTGTGCGGCAACACGTTCACGACCGGGTCGACGCGCAAAGAGCTCAAGACCGAGATCTGCTCCGTCTGCCACCCGTTCTTCACTGGCACACAGAGGATCGTCGACACGGGCGGCCAGGTCGAGCGGTTCCGCAAGCGGGCGGCTAAGTCCACCCGCAACTAGATGCCGCTTCCGGGCGAGATCGCGGTTGAGGCGAGCTCCCCGGCCAGTCCGGTGAGCGCACCCAGGGCCGACCAGTTCTTCTATGGCGGGCAGGCGGTCATTGAGGGCGTGATGATGCGC
>DATCPU010000184.1:0-3690 GCA_036569925.1 Candidatus Dormiibacterota bacterium | reverse complement strand
CCTTCAACCCCTCGACCTGGCGCGAAGACCTGAAGTCCGTTCGCGAGGGCGGGGCCGTCATCCACGAGGAGGCATTCTCGAACGCCGACGCTCGATCTGACGTCACGTACTACCCGGTGCCCTTCTCCAAGCTGGCCAAGTCGAAGATCCAGAGCGACACTCTCCGCAAGCAGCTCGCGAACATGATCTACGTCGGTGTCGTCGCAGGTCTGCTCGGCATCCCATGGGACGCGATCGAGCACGGTGTCAAGCGGCAGTTCCTGACCAAGCCGAAGGCAGTGCAGGTCAACCTTGACGCGATCAAGGTCGGCCTCGACTACTGGCAGGACAACTTCTCCAAAACCGACCCTTACCGCCTCGAGCCGATGACCGGTGTGGTCGAGGGCAAGGTCCTGGTCGAAGGTAACCAGGCCGCCGCTCTGGGCGCGCTGATGGGCGGCGTCACGGTTGCCGCCTGGTACCCGATCACCCCATCGTCGTCACTTTGCGAGTACCTGATCGCTTACACCGATCGCTACCGCGTGGATCCCGCAACCGGCGAGAAGCGAGTGGCCATCGTGCAAGCCGAAGATGAGCTGGCTGCGGTCGGCATGGCGATCGGCGCCGGCTGGGCGGGAGCACGCTCGATGACCTCGACGTCGGGACCTGGAATCTCGTTGATGGCCGAGTTCGCCGGCCTCGGCTACTACGCCGAGGTCCCCGTCGTGATCTTCGACATCCAGAGGATTGGCCCGTCGACGGGACTTCCGACCAGGACTTCGCAGGGTGACGTCGGGTTTGCATACACGCTGTCGCACGGCGATACCAAGCACCTCGTGCTGCTGCCGGGCACGGTCGAGGAGTGCTACGAGTTCGCGCGCGACGCGTTCGACTACGCGGAGCGGTACCAGACGCCGGTCTTCGTGCTCTCAGACCTCGATCTGGGCATGAACCTGTGGATGACGCCCGCATTCAAATATCCCGAGAAGCCATTTGATCGCGGCAAGGTTCTGTCGAAGGAAGACCTCGATCGCCTGGCCGGCCAATGGGCCCGATACAAGGACGTCGACGGCGACGCAGTGACGTATCGCACGCTTCCGGGCACTGACCACCCCTCCGCGGGGTTCTTCACGAGAGGGTCGGGCCACGACGAGTCAGCGCGCTACACGGAGAACGCCGACGCTTACGCACGCAACATGGATCGCTTGTCACGCAAGTTCGAGACAGCTCGCGCAGCATTGCCGGCGCCGATCGTCGACGAGACGCCCGGCTCACGGATCGGCTTGATCGCGTTCGGTTCGACGCACGCCGCGGTCCTAGAGGCGCGGGAAGCGCTGGCGGCCGCGGGCCGGCCAGTCGACTACCTGCGCCTCCGAGCGCTGCCACTGTCGCCGGAGGTGGTCGACTTCGTTGGCCGGCACGAGCGCGTTTACGTCGTCGAGCAGAATCGGGACGGTCAGGTCTTCGACCTCATCCGCCTTGACCTTCCGGCGGAGCTCGTCGAACGTGTCAGGTCGGTCCGCCACTACAACGGCCAGCCGATCCCGGCGATTGCGATATCTGAGCCTCTGCTTCAAGCTGAGCCGGTACCCGCATGAGCGTCACGCTCAACCGCATCGGCCTCCAACGCGACGCTTACAAGGGCGCGGCGACGACCCTGTGCGCCGGGTGCGGCCACAACTCGATCACCAACCACATGATCAAAGCGCTTTATGAGCTCGGTGTGGCGCCACATCGCCTGGCCAAGATGTCGGGGATCGGGTGCTCATCTAAGACGCCCGCATATTTCGTCGAAACCGCCCACGGCTTCAACGGCGTCCATGGACGCATGCCTGCTCTCACCACCGGCGCTCAGCTCGCCAATCGCCAGCTCGTCATGCTCGGCGTTTCAGGCGATGGCGACACTGCTTCGATCGGCCTCGGGCAGTTCATGCACATGATCCGCCGAAATATCGATTGCACCTACATCATCGAGGACAACGGGACCTACGGCCTGACCAAGGGCCAGTTCTCCGCGACCGCCGACATCGGATCGGTTCAGAAGAAGGGCGCCGTCAACACTTTCCAGCCCATCGACCCATGCGCTGTCGCGCTCACCCTCGGCTGCTCGTTCGTGGCGCGCTCGTTCAGCGGTGATGGCAAGCAGGTGGTGCCCCTCATCAAGGCTGCGATAGCACACCGCGGCACAGCGATCATCGACATCGTCTCGCCATGCGTGACCTTCAACGACCACGACGGCTCGACCAAAAGCTACAGCTGGGTCAAGGACCACGAGGAATCGATCGCCGATGTGTCCTTCGTGCCTTTCTTCGAAGAGGTCCACGTCGACTACGAGCCAGGCACGGTGCGCGACGTCGAGCTGCACGACGGGTCGCACATCATGCTCAAGAAGCTGGGCGAGGACCACGATCCTTCCGACCGCCGCGCCGCGGTGAAGGTGCTGGAGGAGGGTCGAGCCGCCGGCCACCTGGTGACCGGGCTGCTTTACCTCGACACGACCATGGAGGACTTCGCCACGACCGAGCATATCCCCGAGCGGCCGCTGAAGGACCTGGGTGAGGACGAGCTGCGGATGAGCCGCGACGACTTCGAAACTTTCATGTCCGAATTCGCCTGAGTCAGGCAAAGACCGACCCGACCTCAACGAAAGACGAGCTGGCCAAAGGCACCCGGCTCATCGCGCGGCGTGATCCCGCGATGGCCAGCCTCATCAAGGCTTCCGGACCTTTAGAGCTTCGCGACCCTCTGCCCGACGGCTTCGCGGCACTGGTCCGGTCGATCATGTACCAGCAGCTGGCCGGCGCGGCGGCAGCGACGATCCACGGCAGGTTCTTGAAGCTGTTTCCAGACGGTCTCTCCCCCACCGCGGTACTTGCGCTGCCTGAAGGGCTGATGCGGACGGCGGGGGTCAGCGGATCCAAGGCTGCTGCCATCGCCGACCTGGCGCTGAAGGTGAGCGATGGAACCGTTCCGTTGCACGACGTCGATGGTCTGTCCGACGACGAGCTGGTGGCGCGCCTGGTCCTTGTGCGTGGCATCGGTCGCTGGACCGCGGAGATGTTCTTGATGTTCCAGCTCGGGCGCCTCGACGTCTGGCCCGTAGACGACTACGGAGTCCGCAAGGGCTGGGCGCTGGCTCACAAGCTCAAGGAACCACCGGCGCCTCGCGCGCTCCAGGCGGAGGGAGACAGGTTCCGGCCGTACAGGTCGATCGCCGCGCTCTACTGCTGGCGCGCTGTCGACACGGTCTTGTAAGGCTTTCCGTACCTGCGCCGAAGCCGTTCCATATCTTTGTCGTTCATCGGCTGGGCGCCATACGACTCCAGGAAATGGGGTCCGAAGCCATGGCCGAAGTTGTAGTGGAGCGTCCAGAGGCCCGCGGCCAGGTCGTCACGCGGGTCGCCAAGGCCAGAACGCCCAACGTCGACTAGCCCCGTCAGCCGGCCATCCTCGACCAGCACGTTGGGCAGGCAGTAGTCGCCGTGGATGAGCACGTGGCCCGGAGCGTTCTGGCCAAACGGACACGCCGAAGCGTCAATCGAATGAATGTCGCGCAAGATCTCGCCAAACCGGCGGGCTATCCGCTGCGGCTCCCAGCCGAGTGACAGGTGATAAAGCGGAACGCCGGGCACCTCCCGCGTGAGCAGCCAGTCGTCGCCCTGCGCCTGGTAGAAGCCGACCAAACCGGGGACCGGCAGGCGGCCGGCCAGC
>DATCPU010000183.1:0-4250 GCA_036569925.1 Candidatus Dormiibacterota bacterium | reverse complement strand
GCCTTCTCGCCCGACGGCAAGAGCGTGGCGTTCGTGCGGTCTGTGGACGAAAGCCATGGGGCGGTCTGGGTCGTTCCCGCCGGCGGCGGCGAGGCCAGGCGGCTCACGAGCGACGACGTCGGGGCTGCATATCCCCGCTGGTCGCCGGACGGGACACAGATCCTCTTCGCGGGTCGGTGGTCTGCGGGCGTCGAAGACCGCGCCTTGTGGGTGGTCCCGTCGGCCGGCGGCGACCTGCGCCGCATGTTCAAGCACGAAGCTACGCCCTGGGAGGTCGAGGGCGACTGGTCCCCGGATGGGTCGGAGATCGTGTTCACCGTCTACTTGCCCGGGTGGGACCACAAGGAGCTCCGGCTCGCCGCGTCGGACGGCACACACGAACGCACCCTCTGGGTGGGCAATCAGTCGACGGCCGAAACTCCGCACTGGGGTCCGTAGGACGATCCCGGGCTAGATTTGGCCGTTCTATCTGGACGTCCGCCGGGGCACAGCCGGGTACTTGAAAATGCGGCGCCGTGCGTCAAGAGTGACGTAGGCGGGGAGACGCCTCGACGCGCGTCAACATGGGCTGGGGAAAACATGACCCCCGGGCTGATCACCCCGAGGGTCAAGTCCTGAGTTAGACGGCCCGGCGGGCGACCTCCCTACGCCGAGCCCTCAGCATGGCCCGAAGAAGTGGAAGTGACCCCTGTCAAACCGGACAGTGTACGCGCCATCAATAAACGTGAGGTGCTCAATTTCATGGAACGTCTCACGAAATAGAAACGACCCGTCCGCCGTGTAGGTGTTGACCGAATCCTCGTGGGCGTTCGTACGCACCCTCATACCCGACTCGAAAATGTTGCGAGTGAGGTGGTCAACCGACTCAATGATGCTGTACGAACCGTCGCTCCACGTGATCGTGCCCGTGTCGGTTTCCGTCTCGTCGATGTGGAAGCCAAGGGGGGTATCGACGCGCTGAAAGGTGACAACGCTCGTCCCGACGATCGTCCCTATAAGGCCCGGCCGACAGTCGTCCAAAAGACCGGTTTCAGAAAAGGACATCGTGATGGTGTCGCGAGTTATGGCTGCTGCGGCCGACGCCGGCAGCGCCCCGGCAACAGCGAGCAAGCCCGCAATCAATAGCCCAAACGCAAATCGGCCGACTCTTTGCATTGAATCCTCCAGTACTTTTGTCGATTGGTCGAGCGGCGGTCGCTCGAGGACCTGACAGGAGAGTAGGTTTGGCTCCTCAGCGGCACATCTGTGCCAGCATCCATTCGCGACTGTGGCCAGCACGGATGCCGTCACGCCGCCCTTATGGCACCATCGCCCAGTTGGCGCGCCAGACGGTGCTGATTGTCGACGACCATGCTGCCTTTCGCCAGGCGACAACCGCCCTGCTCGAGGCCGAGGGGTTTCGCGTCGTCGGTGAGGCCGCCAACGGCGAGGAAGCCATTCGAGCTGTGGCGCTGCTCCGGCCGGAGGTCGTTCTGCTTGACATCCAGCTGCCCCGACCCGACGGTCTGGAGGTGGCCGAGCGGTTGGCGGCCGGACCCGATCCGCCTTCCATCGTGCTGATCTCGAGTCGCAGCGCGGCATCGTACGGGCGGCGGCTTCAGCGCTCTCCGGCGAAGGGCTTCATATCCAAAGAAGTGCTATCCGGAAAGGCGATCGCAGCTCTTCTCGCCCCATGAGTTGGCGGCTGCGCTGGCTGGCTACGTTCGGCGGATTCGCGATCGGGCTGGCTTCGGAGTGGCCGCTACTCCAGTCTGGCGCGCCGGTCAGCTGGGCGCCGGATCTTGTCACTGGATGGACGCTCATCGCCTGTGGCCTTGTCGCTGCCAGATGGCGACCAGAGAGTCGCAGCGGAGACCTGCTGATGACAACTGGCATCGCCTGGTTCTTGCCGAACTTCAACTACCTGCAGCCGCCGATCGTTGGTCAGGTCCTGGCGAGCATGGTGTTCGTCCATCGCGGCCCTCTCATACACCTGCTGTTCACGTATCCGTCTGGCCGCGCTTCCTCGCAGTTAACACGGGCGGCGATCATGGCCGGCTACGTCATCACTTTTGCGTATCCTCTGTGGCAGTACCCGTCAACGGGGATCGTGTTGGCGGCGCTCGTGTGCATCGTCGTCGCGAGCCAGTCCTTCCGGTCCCTTGGCGCAACCCGCCGCACAACCAGCCTGGTCGTTTGCAGTGCTCTTGCGTTAAGCGCTTTCATGGCCGGTTCAACGTTCCTGCCTCCCGCCACGGCCACTGCCGTCCTCCTGACATACGACGCTATCCTCGTGGTTATCGCCGTTGCCCTCACCGCCGGCCTGCGGTTTTCCTGGTGGACGCGTTCGGCCGTCACTGACCTCGTTGTGGAGCTTGGTGAGTCTCGATCGGCGACTCTCCGCGGTGCTCTCGCTAGCGCTCTCGGCGATCCGAGTCTGCTGGTGGGTTACTGGTTAGCTGACGTGCAGGGATTCTTCGATGCCGAAGGAAACGCTGTTGTGGTGCCGGAGGACGGGTCGCGCCAGTCCAGCACGCTGATCAAGCGTGACGGTCAGCCTGTGGCCATCCTCGTTCATGACCCCGCGGTGGCGAGCGATCCTGGGCTTATCGAGGCGATCACCTCATCGGCCAAGCTGGCTACTGCCAACGTGCGCCTTCAGGCCGAGGCGAGGGCCCGTCTGGCCGAAGTTACCGCTTCGCGCCGGCGGATCCTCGAAGCGGGAGACGCGGAGCGCAGCCGTCTGGAGCGCCGTCTCCGAGATGGGCCTGAGCGGCGGCTCGGTGGCCTGGCTGCCAAGCTCCGTGCGGCGCGGGGATCGGCTGGCGACGACCACACGGTAGAGCTCATCAAGCGCGCCGAGTCGCAACTCGAGGCGACACGCGACGAGATGCTCAGACTGGCGCATGGCATACATCCGCGTGAACTGTCCGACCATGGTCTTCCTGCGGCACTCTCTGCGCTGGCCAGGGACTTTCCGGTACCCGTTGAGCTTGCCGTCGGGCCAATCGAGAGTTCTCAGACAGCGCAGGCCTGTGCCTACTTCGTTTGCTCGGAAGCTCTGGCAAACGTGGCGAAACACGCATCGGCTTCACGCGTCACCATCTCGGTGAGGCGGGATGGCGGGTGTCTCCTCATTGAGGTTCGAGATGACGGAGTCGGGGGAGCTGAACGCGATCGGGGCGCTGGACTGAGCGGACTGGCCGACAGAGTCGAGACGCTCGGAGGAACGCTTTCGGTAGAGAGTCCTCCCGGTCGCGGGACTCGCGTGCTCGCATCTATTCCCGTTTAGGCGCTCAAGATCGAATCAAACAACTGGCCGGAATCGCAACCGGTTGTCCGGGTGACGTGTAGCTCTTCAACGCTTGGATCTGGTCAATGAAGAACTTCGTCCGCGCGTCCCGGTCCAGCCATTCGTAGACAATCGCGAAGGATGCCTGCAGCGCGGCGATGTCGGCCGGGGCTGCCACTGCGAAGCGAGTTCCAAGGGCGCATTCCTGGTCGATATAGCCACACCATCATCGCCGACGAAACCCACAGAGTCCCTGGTGGCAGTGGAAAGCGCCTCCTGAAGCCATTCTCGGTCCTGCGCACTGATTGAACCAAGGCGCACCGGGTTCGCGAAGAGCACGTTGACCCCCGGCCACAAGACCACGTTTGAAGTGATGTACGGCGCCGCCTGCGAGAGGTATGGCTCCTGAAGCGAGTAACCGCGGAGGCCGAACTCAAATCCTTGAATGCCGCCGGTGTCGAGGTAGTGCCGGCGCAGATCACCGCTGGCCTCGACCGGAGTGGCTCCCAGCGCCCGGATCGCCTGCTCCTGCGTCTCCGACCGATAGGTTCCGAACGGAATGCCCTTCCAATCGCGTGGACCGAGTAATGGACGCTGGACTCCCACTGGCACGTGTAGCGCGCCAGCGAAAACTCCGAGCCCGCTCAAGTTGAGGCTTTGCAGCTGCTCGAGCATCTGGCGCGTCAGGTTGCTCTCGATGACTGCTTTCTGGAGCGGATAACTGTCGATGAGCATTGGAGCCGAAAAGGCGCGTAGTCCAAGCACTCCCATCGAGTCGAAAACTCCGGCGCCGGTGATGCCGATGTCAAAGCTGCCCGAAGCCACAGCGTGGACTACCTGCGCTTCGTTGTCCGGCGCGAAACCTCCCACGCTGTTGATGACTTCGATCCGCATCTGGCCCGCTGATAACGCGGATACGCGTTTGATGAAATCGGCGGCCGCGGGATTCCCGCTCAGGAGGTCGAGGGCGGTGTTCGCC
>DATCPU010000182.1:0-1592 GCA_036569925.1 Candidatus Dormiibacterota bacterium | reverse complement strand
GGCCGAGCTCGACGACATCGCACTGATGCGCGTGCGCGGCGTCGCGCCGGCGTAAATCCCACCGTCATTCCGGGTCTGAGCGAAGCGAAGAGCCCGGAATCCATAATCACCACGGGTGCAAATCCTGCTCCGTCGGTGGCTATGGATCGTAAGTTTTGGGTGCCTCGGTTAAGAGGTCATCGAGGCGGGCGTTACGGGGTCTATGGAAGGTCTTCGGCGACCGTCGGAATCTCGCACCCCGCCTCGTTTGATCAAAAGGGCCGGACACCCGGACGGTAGTCAGTGCTGGCCGCACGTTTGACGATCCAGGCGCCGGCCCTGCCTCACGAAAGGCAGGAGAATCATGACAGCCTCTCAAGCATCGGACAACAGCTTTATCGGCATCGACGTTGGTGGTGCGAGTTTTGACGTGGCCTGGCATCGGGGCGATTGCGCCCATTACGCAAATCGCCCCGATGGCGTTGCCGCGCTGCTTGCCAAGCTTAAGGCCGGACCGGCCATCAGCCGCATCGTGGTGGAGCCCACCGGCGGCTATGAGAAGCCGTTGGTGAAGACATTGCGGCGTGCAGGTTTACCGGTCGAGATCATCCATACGTCGCGCTTTAGCGCCTACCGCGTCATGGTCGGCGCCAGAGCCAAGTCCGATAGCTCGGATGCTCGCCTGCTGGCGGCTTATGCCGCTGCCCCCGACGACGTGCGCGGTCGCAAGCCGCATCATGTGGAAGTGCCCGAAGATGCCATTCGCGAAGAACTGGCCGAGTTGGCAAGCCGTCGCGATCAGCTCAAGCACATGATCCACGGCGAGACCTGCAGGCTCACCACCGTCCGCAGTGCCAAGCTGCACCAGGCGATCACGGCCCATCTCGACGTCCTTAAAGCCGAGGATGCACAGACCCACAAAACAATGCTGGCGTTGGTTCGCGCTCGCGTCGATATGAAAAGAACTCAGGGCCTGCTCAAGACCATCAAGGGCTTCGGTGACAAATCGGCTCTGGCCTGCATCGCGCTCGTCCCGGAGCTCGGCCACGTCAATAACCGGGCAGCTTCGGCCCTGGTCGGCGTCGCCCCCTTCACGCGCAAGAGCGGCACCGTAACAGCGCCCGCCCGCATCCATGGCGGACGCGCAGCAGTGCGCAACATCCTCTACATGGCTGCCGTATCAGCGAGCCGCTACAATCCAGTGCTGCGGCCGTTCTACCAACGGCTCCTTGCCCAAGGCAAAAAGGCCAAAGTCGCCCTGATCGCCGTATTGCGTCGCCTCGTCGTGTTCGCAAACGCAGTTCTCAAGTCCGGACAGCCTTGGAGAGGTGCTACTGCTTCTTGACAATCAACACGGTAGATTCCGGGCTCGCCGCTGCGCGGCGCCCCGGAATGACGAAAACTCTCCAGTTTGGCTCTCGACGAGTGCCGCCCTCCGCGGCGATAATCGGCCGGGGCAAGGGTGCTTGGGTCAGGCTTCCGGGGCCAGGGGCGTTATGTTGATGCAGGCGGAGCTTGTCTGGCTTGTTGGAGCCGTCGCCAAGGGCGACACGGCCGCGTTCGAACGGCTTTACGGCGCGACGCGGGCGAAACTCTATGGGGTGCTGTTACGT
>DATCPU010000181.1:0-6593 GCA_036569925.1 Candidatus Dormiibacterota bacterium | reverse complement strand
CGCTCGCGAAGCGCTGGACGGTTGCGCAGCACGGCCGCGTCCAGATAGGCCACCGCGAGCGCGAGATTCCACGAGCTGTAGACCCGGCGATCGACGTAGGGGGCGGCCGTACGCGGGCGCTCCTCCTGGCCGAGCGAGTAGTAGTGCTCGTCGGCGTCCTGGCTGCCTGCGTACAAACCAGTCTCAGGATCGCGCAGGACGGTATCCAGGTAGCGAGTCGTCTCCTCCAGGACCTCGTCCAGCCCCGCGAGAGCCACGGCGTGGATCAGCCCAGCATGGTCTTCGAGCATCTTCTCGAAATGGGGGACGCTCCAATCCTGCGTCGTCGAGTAACGGAAGAACCCGCCCTCGATGTGGTCGTAGGTGCCACCGCCGGCCATCCGCTGCAGCGAATGGACGGCCATCTCTCGCAGCGCAGGATCTGACCGTACCCTGGCTTGCTCCAACAGTAAGAGGAGGGCCTCGGTTTGCGGAAACTTGGGGGCGTTTCCGAACCCCCCGTACTCAGGGTCGTAAGCGTTGGTCACCGCCTCGAGGATGGAATCGACGATGCCGCCATCCAGCTCGCCCGCGCTGCGTGCGATGCCCGATGCGGCGCGTTTTCGCGACTCGAGAGCGCTGTTGGCGATCTCCGGCTGATGGCTGCTGTAGTAAGCAGCAACTCGTATAAGCGCGTCCGCCATCTGATCTGGCGGCAGGTAGGTGGCGCCGGTCAGGATATCGCCCGACGACGTGAGGAAGGCCGTAGTCGGCCAGCCGCCCATGTTGTAGCGCTGGTTGATGTCGGGCCGCACGTCATTGTCGACCCGGATGGGGAGGTACTGGCTGTTGACCAGCTCGATCACTCCTGAATGCGAGTAGGTGGTCTCGTCCATCACGTGGCACCAGTGGCACCAGACCGCAGAGATGGAAAGCAGGATTGGGCGGTTTAGCCTGCGCGCCTCGTCGAACGCCTTTTCAGACCATGGGCGCCACTTGATGTCGGCCGCCCGATTTGGCCGAGGCGAGAAGTGGAATTCGCTCTCACTTTCGCTCACACGACAAGGTTACCCGGGTGAAACAATGTCTCTGTGATCTCAACGACCGCCGTTGATGCCTACATAGAGAAGAACAGCGCGCGCTTCGTCGAAGAGCTGAAAGAGCTCTGCTCATTCCCCAGCATCTCCAACCACGGAGCCGAGGCCGTGAAGCCGGCTCGGGACTGGCTCGCCGAGCGACTGGGCCGGTTCACCGACCGGGTCGAGACCCTGGACGCGGGCGGGATGCCCGCGCTGTACGCGGAGGTGCCCGGCGCCGGCCGCCGCAAGCTGCTCCTTTACCAGCACTACGACGTTCAGCCGGTCGACCCGATCGACCTGTGGGACTCGAAGCCCTTCGAACCGACCGAGAAGGATGGCCGGATCGTCGCGAGGGGAGTCGCCGACGACAAGGCCGACGTGATGGCACGGATCCACGCCGTCGAGACGCTCAAGAAGGTGGGCGAGATCCCTGTCACCCTGCGCTTCCTGGTGGAGGGCGAGGAGGAGATCGGCTCCAAGACATTTGAAAAGATCGCGCATGAGCATTCAAGCAAGCTGAGCGCCGATGGTTGCCTGTGGGAATCGGGAACCTCGTTCGACGAGTCCGGCCGGCCGACTCTTCAGTTTGGCTGTCGCGGCCTCGTGTACCTGCAGCTGCGCGTGACCTTTCTGAACTTCGACCAGCACTCGGGCTTTGCGTCTATCTATCCATCGGCCGCGATGTACCTGATCGAAGCGCTCGCCAGCCTCCGCGACCAGGACATGAACGTGAAGATTGACGGCTTTTACGACGGGGTCGTCCCGCCGACGGAGGCGGATCGCCGGATGATGGCGAAGATCGATCCCGAGGTCGAGGAGCGAAGGAAGCTCGTCGGATTCGAGCGCCTGGTCCGTGATCCGAAGCCAGCGAAGGTGATCGAACAGCTGCTGTTCACCCCAACCTGCAACATCGCCGGCGTCACGATCGGCTACCAGGGGCCCGGATCGAAGACGGTGCTCCCGGCCGAGGTCACCGCCAAGCTGGACTTCCGCCTCATCCCCAACCAGGACCCTGCCCACGTGCTGGGTAGCCTGCGCAAGCACCTCGATTCTCACGGTTTTGAAAAAGTCGAGATCGTGTGGAGCGATTCCGAGAAGCCGGCACGTTCAGACCCGGACTCGGACGTCGCCAAGGCCATGATCGAGTGTGTCCGCGAGCTGCACGGTGAGCCGATTCTGTGGCCGTTCATGCAGGCGACCGGGCCGATGCACCCGGTAGTGGCCGACCTGGGCATCCCCACCGTGCTGCCCGTGGGCGTCGGCCGCCCCGACAACCGGGTCCACGCACCAAACGAGAACATCCGCGCCGCCGACTACATCAACGCGATCCGCCTCATGTGCCGGGTCTGGGAGCGGTTCGGGGCCTGATGGAGAAGCTCACCGACAAGCTGTTCACGGTCAAGTACAACGAGGACGGCGGCAAGCCGCACATCGAGATCATCGACCAGCAGGTGTGCGGCACCAAGTGCGAGGGCAAGTACTGCACGCACTTCTGCCCGGCGGGCGTCTACGAATGGAATGAGGAGCAGAAGAAAACCCTGGTGAGCTTTGGCAACTGCATCGAGTGCGGCGCGTGCTCGATCGGGTGCCCGTTCGACAACATCCTCTGCCACAGCCCCCGCGGCGGCTACGGCGCGCAGTTCAAGCACGGGTAGGAATAGCGACCCTGCCGGTCCCTTTCCAGTTAGTGCAATGAGCTATGACGTGATCATCGTGGGCGGCGGCCCCGCGGGCCTGGCGGCCGGCCTCTACACGGCCCGGATGAACCTGAAGGCGGTGCTGGTCGATCGCGGCCCCCTGGGGGGCCAGCTGCTCAACACTGAGCTCGTCGAGGACTACCCCGGCTTCGAGACCATCCTCGGCTCCGAGCTGGCCACCAAGATGGGAGACCATGCCCGCAAGTTCGGGCTGGAGGTGCGCGATTTCGAGCCGGTCCTCGAGATCGACGTTGAAGGCACGACCAAGGTTGTGCGGTTGGAGTCGGGCGAAGAGCTGCGGGCGCCGGCGCTGATCATGGCCGCGGGCGGCCTGCCGCGGTACCTGGGCATCCCTGGCGAGAAGGAGTTCTGGGGCCGTGGCGTCAGCTACTGCGCGGTTTGCGACGGGGCCTTCTTCAAGGGCCAGGAGCTGGCTGTCGTCGGCGGGGGGGACGCCGCCGTCGAAGAAGGCGACTTTCTCACCAGGTACGCATCCAAGGTCCACATAATTCACCGCCGCAACGAGCTGAGGGCGCAGCCGATCCTCGTCGACCGCGCACGTGCCAACCCGAAGATCGACTTCATCCTGGAGGCCGAGGTGAATGAGATCAGCGGTACCGAGAAAGTCCATGCGCTGCGCTACCAGCAGGGCGGACATTCGAAGGAGCTGAGCGTCGGTGGAGTGTTCATCTTCGTCGGATTCGTACCCAACTCCGGGCTGTTCAAAGTGCACGTCGACCACGACGAGGCCGGCTACATCCTGACGGGGCGCGACCTCCAGACGTCGGTGGAGGGAATCTGGGCAGTCGGGGACGTCCGCGCGCAGCTGACCAAGCAGATCGCGACAGCTGTCGGCGACGGCACGACGGCAGCCGTGGCCGCGTCGGCCTACGTGAGCTCGGTGAAGGATGCGGCGCGCGCCTAGAGCTCTCGGCGGCAGGCGCTAGCTGACGACGTCGATCCAGACGAGCCCAGGCGGCAGGCTGAGCGTGGTGCCGTTCGTCAGTTTGAAGGTCAGCGGTTTGTGCGCGCCGGTCGAACTCCAGGTGCCCGCAAACCTGTGGCCCTTGTAATAGACGTCGATCTTGCCGCTCGTGTCGAGGTCGTAGTCATGAATGTGGGCGCCGTGCCCGTCGCCGACGTCTAGCAGCTGCACCTGCGTGTGCAGCAGTATCAGCATCTCGATGCGCACCGGCTGTCGGCTGGTGGCGTCGCGGTACAGGTGTCCTTCCTCTGTCTTCTGATAAGTGCCATATGTCGGGTCATAGGCGTACGTCGAATAGTGCTCAAATACCGAAACCTTGGCCGAGGCCGCGCCGCCTGGCAGCGGCTGGCGCGCTTTAGGCAACGTGAATGCCGCGATGCCGTATCTCCCCTCTGCCTTCTTGACCAGCGTGCCGTTGATCATCAGGTTGTCCGGGGCGATCCGCGCCGGGGTCCGATACATGTAGCCGATCGTGTCGAAGAACTGCGGCACCGGGTCTCCGGACGCCCGGCTTGCCGTCGCTTGAGACTCGCCTGACTGAAAGAGCAGGCCCTTGTAGTGGCGCGCGATCTTCAATGAGATGAACCGGCTCGAGCGCATCGGGCCGACGACCGCTGGGGCATTCTGGTAGATGGCGGTGAGGCGCGTGATTCCGCCTTCAGCCACGTACTCGAAGATCATGCCTGCCGCCTGCAGGCCGTTCTGGTCGCGCGCAAATGAATCGTTGGGGATCTGGATCAACGCGGGGTATTTGAGCGCCGTGGTCTTCTCGTGATCGTGGTAGTAGATGCCGGTGCCCAACGTGAAGGCGGCAGGCATCACGTGCCCCGTCTGATCGCGAGCTCCGGCGGCGACCTGGATCGTCAGCGGCCCGGAAGGAATCCCTGTCGTCGCGATCGTTGCGCTCCGGTAATCCGGCGCCCACTTGAGAGCGAAAACCTTCGAGCCGGCGGAGACGCTGACCGTGCTCTGATCCATCTCGTCGTTGAAGTTCAGCTGGAGGGTCGCGCCGGGGTCGATCTCGCCACCGGACGCTATCGACGCGCCCGCCAGGGTGACGGATGTGACACGAGGTTCGATGGTGGTCGTGAAGTTCCACGCGACGGCTTTCACCGGGTGGTGACCCAGGTCGGTGAGAGCCTTGACGGTCACCGTGTACGTGGTGAGCTGCGCGAAGAAACCATTCGGCGTCCACGCGAACTCGGTCTGCCCCGACAGGCTTCGCACCGTCCCGGCCATGGGCGGTGTGATCTTCAGAGCGGTTTGCAAGGTGTCGATGGCGACGGGTCGCGAGAACTTGAAGTCCAGCTGGGTGTCGGTGGCGACGTTGGTCTGACCGTCTCTGAGATTGAGCGTGAGTGACGTCGGCAGAGTGTTGGCATAGGCAACGAAGCCTCCCGCGATGCTGAAAAGGACCGCGAGCGCGGCAGCAACGGGGATCCAGCCTCGACCGGCGAGCCCCTTTCTTCGGGGTCGCCGCAAGGCTGCGGCCGGTAGTGACGTGGGCGGAAACTTTTGCAAGGGCGTAGGGGAAACGGGCCGGAGGCGAATTATGTCACGGAGGACCCGGGCCCAAAGACTCGTGGCGCGGCGATATATGTAGTCCAAGCCAGGTGGTGACGGGACTGGGAAGGGGGTGTTGGGGCGGGTAGACGGAACGCATGCAGTCAATGCGACGTGGTGACGGGTCTGGGAAAAAGGGCGTCGCGTGGGGGACAGTCCGCATGCAGTCAATGCCGCGTGGTGACGGGTCTGGGAAAGGGTGTCGGGGGATGTCTGGCAGTCGGCAGAAGGAGCGCCCGCAGTAATAGATTGCGTGGAGCAAGTTTTGCCCCGAAAATAGATCCTGTTAAGGGCTCTGTTTCTATTGCTTTTGAATACGAATTTGCTAAAATACGAACATGCGTTCTGCATTGGATTTCGGGCCGCAATCAAGGCCTGATCAGACTCCGTTTCAAGACATTCATCAGGCCCTCCAGCGCTTGCGCGAGGAGGACCTCCACGCGCTGCCGGCATCCGAGATGGGGCCTGATATGGAAGAGCTGCGCCGGCTCATCAACGGCATGGAGGCGGAGTGCACTCGTCGCCTTCAGCGCTTCGACTCAGGCGGCGGCTACGCGGCCACCCAGGCCCTCACCGCCATGGCATGGCTGCGTTGGAAGTGCAACTTCTCGCCCGCAGCAGCGGCCGGACGGGTGGCGGTGGCGCGCGAACTGGCTGATCTACCCCAAGCGACGCAGGCATTCGCCGATGGCGACTTCAGCTACGCCCACGCGGCGATGATCGCCAGGACTTCAGACAAGCTGGGCGACAAGATGGAGGCGAACGCGGAGACGATCCTGGTCAGCGCGGCCAAGGAGCTGGACCTCGGTCGCTTGCGCATGGTGACGATCAAGCTGCAGCACTTCATGGATCCCGACTCGGTGCGCGAGGAGGCCAATGAGTCCCATGAGCTGCGCTTCCTGCATCTGAGCCAGACGCTGGATGGCGTCTTCTATATCAATGGACGGTTTGATTCAGAAGGCGGGGCGGTCCTCCAGGCGGCGCTCAATGCTCTGAGCGGACCGCCAACGCCTGACGACAAGCGCTCTCCCAAGCAGCGGCGTGCCGATGCGCTGGTGGAGCTGGCGCGTCAGAAGCTGGACAGCGGCACTCTGCCCGCAGTCGGTGGCCAGAAGCCGCACTTGACGGTCACCGTTTCCATGGCGACCCTTGCCAACCTGCCGGGTTCGCCGGCGGCCGACCTCGAGTGGGCGCAGCCAATCCCGGCTGAGACCTCGCGTCGGTTGGCTTGCGATGCAGCGGTCACACCAATATTTCTCGACTCTGAATCGAACCAGCCGCGAGCTGGTC
>DATCPU010000180.1:0-2758 GCA_036569925.1 Candidatus Dormiibacterota bacterium | reverse complement strand
ACGTCGGCCTGCACCTGCTCAGCGCCGAGCTGGGGTGACTACCCGGCGCGCCCGCCGAAGCGCAGGCGGTCGGTCATCTCCAACGAGCCCTCTTCGAAGTAGGGGGTCGTCCAGAGGTCGCTGGGGCACAGCGTTCCCGGTGGCCGGGGACAGGGATCCTTTGCCCCGGGTTCTTTGGCCTTGACGTGGTAGCGGAACCGGTAGTGGTCGTAGATGCGCATCAGCTCCACTCCGTAGCAATCGGCCACGTCGGCGTTACCGCGGATCACCAGGTAGTTCTCGTCGTTGTTGCTCGAGGCGTTGTGGGAGAAGTTGTGGGAGCCGCTGATCACGGTCGGCGCCGGCGAGGTGAAGTCGATCACGATCAGCTTGGTGTGGATGAGGATGTTCCCTTTCTGGCCTGCCGTCGATTCCTTGAGGAAGCCCTCGAGACCCTTGTTGAGGAACGCGGCGGCGCTGAAGTCCGCCGTGCGATCGCGGTGGAAGCCGGTGATCTTGCTGCGCGAGTTCTGCACCCCGAGCCGCAGCACGTCGTCGTGGGGCTTGCCCAGCAGGGCCTCCAGGACACGGTCCTTGATCGCGAAGGCGGTGCAGAAGAGGAGGTCACGACGCGCCTTGTTGATTTCGCCGACGAAGAAGTCGAGGTCGACCTCGTCGGTGCGAGGAGAGAAGCCGACCTGGAGCGGGCCATCCGCTGACAGTGGGTCGTTGGCGTTGATCCACTTGCGCATATCGCTCTGGCTGGCGCCGCCGAAGAGAGCTTCGAAGGCGCTCAGGTAGCGGGCGGCGACATCGCTGACGGCGGCGACGTGGACGACGTTCGCCTGGCGATAGACGCCGTTCTCGGTGAAGTTGGTCGAGCCGCAGAGAACCGCCTGCGGCACTCGTTCCTCGCGATCGATGCGGCTGAGGACGATGAACTTGTCGTGGCAGATGGCGGAGGTGAGACGCGCCCGTTTGATCGCCTTCGGCCACTTGCGCAGGTTGCGCTCGTTCTCCGCCGTCTGGGGGTCGTTGGGCTTGGCGTGGTAGACGATGCGGACCTGAGCGCCCCTGGCCCGAGCCGCTTCGAGCGACTCGATGATCGCCGGCAGCTCGAACTCGTAGATCGCCACGTCGAGCGCCCAGGTCGGATCCTTTGCCTGGTCGCAGAACCCGGTGATCTGCTCGAGCGCCCCACGGCTGAGCCAGGCGAGCGCCTCGGGCGGCAGGTGCACCTCTTCGTGCTTGCCCTCGACCGCGTCCATCTTTTCCCCCAGGCCGGGGAACTCGCGGGAGAAGGCCTGGCTCGCAGCGGCCGCACGGTTGAAGATCACCCGGTGGTCACCCTTGTCGGTGCTCGAGCTGGTCACCCTCACCGCGGGTCCCTCCCCCACCTTCGGCTTGCCGGGTTCGCCGTAGACCGGGTGGATCGCGTACTCGTAGTCGGTACCGGGGAAGATCGTGTAGTCCGACCAGCGGAACTTCTGGATCGGCGCCTCTTCGCTGGACACCGGCGCGCCCGGCTTGTGCGCAACGCCGGGAAAGTTGAGCAGGTTCGGCAACCAGCGATGCCCGCCGCTGCCACCGCTGCGCTCGATCGCGAATCCGAGCAGACCGTCGCGGCGGCGAGCGTCCACGTCGCAGCCGAGCAGGACCCCCGTCGTGCCGGCGTAGGCCTTGACAGAAACCCCATTTTGCTTAGCCGCCGCCCGCATGCTCGGGGAAGACTAACCGAAATGGCTCTTTTTTGGTACTTCATTAGACACTATTCGATACAGCTTCAATAGGGTCTCGGTATTCCCCCTCCGGAGTCGCATACGGAACTCACGTCCTCCCGTCGCCGGCATCGGTCGAAATGGCTCCTTGCTACCGCCGCTTCGATCGTCATCGCGGGTTTCGCCGCCTTCGCGAGTGGGCTCGGATCGGATTTCGCCGAGCACGTCACCGCATCGAGTCATCCGTTGCTTTCCTACTCAGTGGCGGAGGTTCACGCAGAATGCGGGCCTCCTACTTTCCTGCCTGAGGGGGAAGCCTCGGAAGTCCTCCATCAGAGGGTGCCGAAGAAATGGGACCGGGTACAGGAACGACCGGGGGCAGCGCTCATCGGCACCGACACCGCGGAACTCGCTGTACAAGGGGAATCCCGCAGGACCGTCACGCTGACCGGCATTGAATTTCAGGTGACTCGCCATCCCGTACCCCAGGGCAGCTCATTCGCCATGCCATGCGGTGGACCGGGATACGGGCGTTCAATTGTGGTCGATCTCGACCGGAACCCACCACGCGTCGTCGACTCGAACCGAGACGTGGAAGGCATCATCGGCTCCGAACTGAATGACCGAGGTCAACCGACCCCTATCCGGTTTCCGTGGACGGTGTCCCTTACGGATTCCCTGCTCTTGTTCGTTGTGGCCGAGACCAAGTCTTGCTACTGCGAATGGACCGCTCGAATTCCGTGGGTCAGCGGCTCACAGCGAGGCACGATCGTGTTGGACGACGAGGACGGAGGATTTAGGGTCGTGGGCGAACGAGGCTTCCCCCAATACCTGCCTTCTTTCGAACCTCCATACCACCGCTGGGAACACGTCAGCTATCCCTAGCGCCTCGATCGGTCGCGCTTCAACTCAACTGCCTCTAAAAGCGGAGGGGGTGGGATTCGAACCCACGAGCGCCTTGCGACGCCAACGGTTTTCGAGACCGTCCCGTTCAACCACTCCGGCACCCCTCCGGGGAACTCGGTGCGGCGGCTGATTCTACGGAGGCAGCGTCCCTCCCC
>DATCPU010000179.1:0-9911 GCA_036569925.1 Candidatus Dormiibacterota bacterium | reverse complement strand
CGGCGGGACGTAGGTGATAGCGCTTGAGATGTTGGCGTTCATCGATTCAAGGCTGCTCGCGAGCAGCGCCGCCTGGAAAGGTGCGTTGCCAACGTACCAACCGCCGTTGGCCGCAGCCGTGTCGATGCCCTCGAATGCCTTCGCCCACTGGTTTACGCAGCCGAATACGATCGCGTAAGGCAAGAGCTGAGTGAAGATCTGGGCCTTCTCGGCGAACTGCTGCCGGTACGTCTCGGCGGTGGTCATGTAGAGCCGGAAGCCGAGGGTGTGCTGCAGGAGGTTTCGGCCGGCGGCCGTGCGCTGGGGCATGAATGGGAAGGTGGCAGCGAGTGCGATGCCGCTGATGACGATCGCGATGCCGACCAGGCCCCAACCAAATGCCAGGCCCAGGGCAACCGTCGCGGCAAAGCCCACGAGCACCAGCGCGAACCCCAGGCAGCCCCAGGCGGCGCGGGCTTGATTTGGGCTGCTGGTGAACAGGCGCCGCGAGAGCGAGTCGGCGTAAATCTGGCCCTCGGCCATCTTCAAGGTGGGCGCGAACGTGCCTTTGAGCTCGGAGAGCTTGACCGTATCGCGGCCAGCGAACAGTCCGTACAGCAAGGTCCGCTCGTATGACAGCAGCGCATCCGTCGGGCCGTTCTTGTTGGTGAGGGTCCAGTCTGCCTTTCCCGGCCCCTCGCTGATCGTCAGATAACCCCGAACGGCCAGGTCGACGATCGTGGCCGTGACGTCCTTGGTATCGGCGCTCTCGTCGAGGATGAGGCCGAGCTCGGCGGGCCGCATGTTTTGCGGTGGCCCGAACTCGACCACCAACGTGTCGTGCGCGAACAGCGGCTGGGTTCGCTCAGGCTCAGCCGCCGCGGGCGTCGCGGGCGTCGCGGCCGTCGCCGCCGGTGTGCTGGCAAGATAGTGCTGCGTGAGGTAAGCGCGGTCGCGCCCGTGCGCCCACCAGTTCCACGCGACCAGGCCGAGGCCGATCGCAGTCAGGAGCACGAAGAGCCCGACAGTCAGCGGCGTGAGGTCGAACGCGTCCTGCGGAAACTGGCGCGCCCGCGACTCGAGCAGTGGTGAGGGAACCGTGACAGCGCCGGAGTTCAGCGCCGTGGCCACCGACATCTCTTCGCCAGAGGCGAGGGTCCGGGTGGACGCGAAGTCGGCACGGTCGCCCCCGTCCGTGTGGGTGCAAGTTTCGGTGGAACCCGGAGCACCCTGGTAACAAGCCGACTTCTGGAGGGACCCGGAAGGCACGTGAACCGTGGCGGTCACTTGCGTCTTTGGCACAGGCCAGAGGGCACCGTCAACGTTCCAGAACAGCTCGTCATGGTCTGAGAACGAGTTCATCGCGCCGGTGACCGCATATGTGATCACGTACCGCTGCTTCCCCGAGACGAGGCGGTTGGGGTCGCCGATCTTGATGACCTCGTTGTCGCTGTCCACCGAGTCGTCGTAAAGCAGCGGGTTGGCGCCGTCAGTGACGGATCGCACCTCGAGCGCGTAAAAGCGATCCTGGTTGTCGTTGTATCGGTAGCGCAAGGGGATGGTTCGGAAAATGCCGTGCTTCTGCAAGGCACCGAAGTCCACGCGGATGTCCTCGGTGACGATGAGGCTCGAGTCCGGAGCGATGACGATGTCCGAGTGGAAGGAGGTGATCACCCAGCCTTCGTCGGCCAGGCCGACGAGTGAAGCACCCGCCATCAGCCAGGCGGCCGCCAGACCGGCAAGGATTAGCCGGGCCGCCGTTTTGGTAACACTCACTCCGGAGCGGATGTTACTTCGGGCGATAGGGCTTCCGGCCCAGAGTGAATGGGCGCGTGGCCGGTCCGTATTCGTATAGTCCTGCTACGGGCACCGTGCCCGCACACTCCACCCGTCTGATCAGCACTGCCCTATGACACCAGCAAATCTGCGGCATGACATTCGGAATGTGGCGATCATCGCTCACGTCGACCACGGGAAGACGACGCTGGTGGACGCCCTTCTGAAGCAGAGCCACACGTTCAGGGACAACCAGGACGTGGGCACGCTGATCATGGACTCCAACGACCTCGAGCGCGAGAAGGGAATCACGATCCTCGCCAAGAACACCTCGGTCCGGCACGGCGAGGTGACAATCAACATCATCGACACTCCTGGCCACGCCGATTTCGGCGGCGAGGTGGAGCGCGTGCTGAACATGGCCGACGGCTGCCTGCTGCTGATCGACGCAGCCGAGGGCCCAATGCCGCAGACCCGCTTCGTGCTGCGCAAAGCCTTCGAGGTCGGCCTGCGCATCATCGTCGTGATCAATAAGGTCGACCGAAAGAACGCGGACCCGAAGGCGGCCCTGGACAAGGTCCATGACCTGTTCCTGGAGCTCGCCGAGGACGCTGACCAGCTCGAGGCGCCGGTCATCTACGCGGTGGCGAAGGAAGGCCGCGCCGGGCAGCAGGCCGACGCCCTGACCGCTGACCTGGAGCCATTGTTCAAGACGATCATCGAGTTCATCCCGGCACCTGTCATCGAGCCCGGCGGCTTCCAGATGCTGGTCGCCAATCGGGCCTATGACGACTACACAGGACCGATGGCCATCGGGCGCATCTCTCGAGGCAGCATCGCTCCAGGCGACACGGTGGCCGTCCTCACCGCAGCCGGCGAGCCTCGGCGCGCAAAGGTCGTGCAGGTCCTCGTCTACCGAGGCCTCGACCGCATTGCGGTGGCGACGGCCAGCGCCGGCGACATTGCTGTGCTCACAGGTCTCGACGCGGTGGCGATCGGTGACACGCTGGCGGACCCTGAATCCCCCGACCCGCTCCCACGCATCGAGATCGACGAGCCCACGGTCAGGATGACCTTCGGCGTCAATACGTCACCCTTCACGGGCCGTGAGGGAAAGTTCTCGACCACGCGTCAGCTCCGCGCGCGGCTCTACAAGGAGCTCGACGTCAACCTTGGGCTCCATGTCGAGGACACCGAAGCGGCCGAACGCTTCCTGGTGAGCGGCCGCGGCGAGCTGCACCTCGCCGTGCTCATCGAGACCATGCGCCGCGAAGGCTACGAGTTCGAGGTCTCCCGCCCGGAGGCGATCGTCAAAACCATCAACGGCCAGAGGATGGAACCCCTCGAGCGACTGACCGTCGACGTCCGCGAGGAGAACCTCGGCGCCGTGACCGAGGCGCTCGGCAAGCGGCGTGGGGAGATGATCGAGATCAGCTACGACTCCAAGGGCGGTGTCCGGCTCGAATACACCATCCCCACCCGCGGTTTGATCGGATTCCGCAACAGCTTCCTGACGCTGACAGCAGGCACCGGGTTGATGGGGTCGATCGGCATCGGCTACCGGCCCTGGGCGGGCGATTTTCGCGAGCAGCGAAACGGCGCGCTGACGGCGTCCTCGGCGGGCACGACGCTGGCCTTCGGCCTGGCCGGCGCGCAGGAGCGCGGCACCACCTTCATCGAGGCTGGGGAAGAGGTCTACGAGGGCATGATCGTCGGCATCCAGAAGCGGCCCGGAGACATCCGCGTCAACGTGTGCCGGGAGAAGAAGCAGTCCAACATCCGCTCGTCCACCTCGGACATCTCGGTGCGCCTGACCCCGGCGTCCAGACAGAGCCTGGAGCAGTCCCTGGACTTCCTTTCGGATGACGAGCTGCTCGAGGTCACCCCGAAGCATCTGAGGCTTCGGAAGCGCCACCTGACGGAGGTGGATCAGTCACGGGCGCGCCGGTCGTCCCTGGCGCCCAGGCCCGAACGGGTCGGTTCCCGCTAAAGGCCTTAACCGGCCCCCAGGGTTGGGCTTTCCCGGTCTGGGGTATACTCAGGTTGCCGGCACAGTGCAGGCGCTCACCGCAGGCTCCGTTTCTCGAACAGGCCCGCCGAGTTGAGTTGGCCATTCGTTCGAGAGATAGGAGATGGAAATGCCTACAGGCACCATCAAGAAACTGGTCGCGGACCGTGGCTTCGGCTTTATCGCAGCCGAAGACGGTAAGGAATTCTTCTTTCACAGGAGCGGCACCGAAGGCGACTTCGACAGCCTCCAGGGTGGCGAGAAGGTTTCCTTCGAGATCGAGGCGAGCCCCAAGGGGCCACGCGCGAAGAGCGTTCGTACCCTCTAAGGGTTAAACGACCAATTAAGCCCCGGGCCGTGAGGCCCGGGGTTTTTTATGCCCGCTAGGCACTACCCGCCTAGATAGGCCCGCCTTACGGCCGGGTTGTGCAGCAGGTCGTCGCCGGTACCAGACAGCAGGATCTGGCCAGTCTCTATGACGTAAGCGCGGTCGGCGATCGCGAGCGCGCGCAGCGCGTTCTGCTCCACGAGCAGGATGGTCGTTCCCTCCTTGTGGATCTCGTCGATCGCTGCGAAAACCTCGTCGACCATCTGAGGTGCAAGTCCAAGCGACGGTTCATCCAGCAGCAGCAGCCTGGGCTTCGCGAGCAGCCCGCGAGCAATTGCGAGCATCTGCTGCTCGCCGCCCGACAGTGTGCCGGCGAGCAACGCTCTGCGTTCGCCGAGGATTGGAAATCGCTTCATCGCCGCCACAATCTCGTTGGTGGCAGCGTTGCCATCGCGCCGGGCCCAGGTCGCCAGCTCGAGATTCTCAAGCACGGTCTGGCGAGCCAGGATCTCGCGGCCCTCTGGGACTTGGATAAGACCTCGACGGACGATGGCCGAAGGCGAGGCCGCCGTCAGGTCCAGTCCGTCGAAGTTCGCGGTGCCGGAGCTCGCGCGTATCAGCCCCGACAGCGTGTTGAGAATCGTGGACTTGCCGGCACCGTTGGCACCGATCAGCGCCACCACCTCGCCTCGGGCAACACGCAGCGAAGCCCCGCGAACGGCGTTCACTGCGCCGTAGCTGACAGAGAGGTCACGGACCTCGAGGATCGCGTTTTCTGGTTCCGCCACTTCCCTCGAAGTGGCTGCGGCCTCGACCACCTCGACCGCCTCGTAGACGCCACTGGCACCGGGTGCGCTGGAAACCTCGCGCTCACCACCGGTGCCCAGATATGCCTTGATCACGCCAGCGTCGGTGGAGACCTCTTTGGGTGTGCTGTCGGCGATCTTCTTGCCGAAATTGAGCACCGCGACCCGTGTGCAGACACCCATCACAAGTCGCATGTCGTGGTCGATGAGGAGGATCGTGAGGCCGTCCTTGTTCAGGCTTTCGATCAGCTCGCGCATCCCTTGCTTCTCCGACGGGTTCATCCCGGCAGCAGGTTCATCGAGGATGAGAAGGCGGGGTTTGAGCGCAAGGGCGCGAGCGATCTCGAGGCGCCTCTGGTCGCCGTAAGGAAGCGTGCCCGCTGATCGCTTCCCAATGTTCTTAGAGCTCAGACCAACTGTGTCCATCAGGCGGTGCGCCTCGGCGAGGCGGGTCCGTTGATCGCGGCGGAACATGGGCAGCGTCGCCAGTTGAGCGAGCGTGTCGTCACGGCGGCGTGTATGCATTCCAACGAGGACGTTTTCCGCGGCGGTGAGGTCTTTGAACAGGCGGATGTTTTGAAAGGTGCGTGAGATCCCGAGGGCCGCGATGCGGTGTGCAGCGCGTCCGGTGAGGTCGTCGGACTCCAGCCAGGCCTGCCCCGACTGAAACGGCACGTAGCCAGTGATGACGTTGACCAACGTCGTCTTGCCCGCGCCGTTCGGTCCGATCAGACCGTAGATGGAACCCTGTTCAATCTCCAGCGACACCCCGTCGACGGCGCGAACGCCGCCGAAGTGCCTCTGGACGTTATCCAGTCGAAGGAGCACTGAGACCAGCTCGGCGCGGCCACCAGCGAGGTCTGATGATGGCCAATCCTCCACGTCCGACGATCCCCTGCGGCCGGAACACGATGACGGCGATCAGAAACACCCCGGTGACGATGTTGATGTAGTCGCGCGCCTGGTCGAATACCCAGGGCAGAGTGGTCACCACCAGCGCTCCGACCACCGGCCCAAGGAAGTGGCCGCTCCCGCCGAGAACGGCAAATGTCAACACCTGCACCGCGCGCGTGACCCCGTACTGCTGATCGCTCGGGTCGACGAAGGTCTGGAGGTGGGCCTCGAGAGCGCCGGCGAAACCGGCCAAAACTGCGCTCAAGATGAACGCGATCATCTTGTAGCGCGCCACGTTGATTCCCTGGCTGAGGGCAGCAAGCTCGTCCTGCCGGATCGCCGACCATGCAGCCCCGAGGCGGCCTTTGGTAAGTCGCCAGACAAGGAAGAGGACGACGGCGAGCGAGACGAGAACGAGATAGATCCCACCGAGCGGGTCGGCGTTGTCATTCTTCAAGCCGAGTCCTTCGCCTGTGATGGGCAGGTTGAGTATCACCCCCAGGCGAAGCGCCTCGATGAAGCCGATCGTGGCGATGGCAAGGAAGACCCCGCGAAGCCTCAGGACGGGCAACCCCACCAGAACTCCAACAACGCCGGCCAGAAGCACAGCTGCGGCGATGTTGAGAGCCAACGGCGTGCGCCAGTAAGCATCCATCAGCACGGACGTGTAAGCCCCGATCGCCATGAAGCCGGGCGCAGCCAGCGACAGCTGTCCCGAGTAGAGGACGACGAACATCGACAGGGCGATGATGCTGTTGATCCCGATCTGTGCGATCAGCAGCGTGTGGGAGCTCCAGAACCCGATCGGATCGGTGAAGAGCTGGATCAAGAAGTCCACCGCCTAGATCCTCTCGCGGAGCTGCGCGCCGAACAGACCCTGTGGCCGCAGGACCAGCATCAAGAAAAGCGCAGCGAAGGCGACCCCTCCACGCGCGCTGCTGCCCAGCGCAACGAGCGCAAGAATTTCAATCAAGCCGAGGAGGTAGCCGCCCACGACAGCCCCGGGGATGCTGCCCATGCCACCGAGCACGATCACCGCCAGGCCACGGACTTCCACGTTGTCGCGACCGATGTACGGGCTGATGTCGCCCAAAGCCACTCCAAAGAGAATTCCCGCGAGCCCTCCAAGAGCCGAGGAGATGATCAGGGTGAGCGAGATCATTCGGTCTACGTCGAGCCCCAGCAGACGCGCAGCGCGTGGGTTCTCCGCTACAGCGCGCAGGCCTCGGCCGACCTGCGTATAGCGCATCACGTAGCCGAGCACGAGCATGAGAAAGATCGAGATCGGGATGATCGCGACCTTGCTTGCCTCCAACGTGAGGCCCGCGATGTGCCAGGTCGGGTTCGGGACCGCGCCAGCGGGAAAGCTCACCGAGTTTGCGCCATCCACCCAAAGGAACTTGAAGATCGTGTCAGGGCGCCCCTGCTCGATGGCGGCGACGATGATCAAGGCGAGTCCTATCGTTGAGATGAGAGCAGCGATTGGAGGTGCACGCCGGCGCCGCAACGGACGAAGGCAGACGTGCTCGATGACGAGGCCCATCAGGGCGGCGACCGCCACACCTAGGACGCATGCGATCCAGAACGGCAAGCCGTGGTTGATCACGAGCGAGTAGGTGACCGCGGCCCCCAGCATGAATACGGCGCTGTGTGCCAGGTTGAGGATGTCGAGGATGCCGAAGACAAGCGTGTATCCGACCGCGAATAGCGCGTAAATCGAGCCGATGAAGATCGCGTTTAGGAGCTGCTGGCCCAAAGCAAAGATGGGGGGATCAAGATCCCCCCATCAGATCTCCCATGTACTTGCTGCTAGCTCGCCTTGATCTCGTGGACGAGGGTAAAGCCGCCTTTGCCGTCCATCGCTATAACCCATACGGTCTGCTTCACGTCGTGGCTGGAGGTGAACTGGAACGGCCCGAGAGGCGTCTGGATGTTCACCGACTCCATTGCGTCGCGCAGCTTGTTGCGGTCAGCGGCGACGTCGCTGAATGAAAGGTTGGCACGGCTGGCCGCATCGGCGAGGATCTTGATGGCCGTATAGCCCTGCGCTGAGAACTGGTCGGGATCCTTGTTGTACTCGGCCTTGTACGCAGTCACGAAATCGGCATTCGAAGGAAACGTGTTGCCGAGGTACCAGGCGCTCGCGCTACGCGCCCCAGTGCCGGCAGCCGCGGCCTGGGCGGAGACGGTGGCGGTGTTGAACCCATTGCCTCCAAGGAACTGGCCGTTCCAGTTCTGCTTGCGGGCCTCGGTCATGATCTTGGCCGGAATTCCGCCGAGTGACGTGATGAAGATCACATCGGGGTGGAGCTGCACAGCTGTGGTCACGTATGGCGCAAGGTCGGCATCCGCCTTGTTGAACTTGATCGTCTTGAGCAGCGTGATCCCGTACTGACCGACGGTGTTCTGAACTATCGTGCCGCCGTCGCTGGAGAACTTGTCGTCTTGCGCGACCAGCAGAACTCCGGTCTTGGGGTGCTTGTCCGCTGCGTAGGACTGGATGTTGTCGGGAATCGCAGTCTCCTCACCGAGGCTGTCGCGGAACACGTACTTGCATGGCGTGGTGTCCAGGGAGGTTGCCGTCCAGTTACAGTCCGGGACGATGTGGATGCCGGTCGTGCTGACCGCAAGGATCGGGGTCTTCAGCTTCTCGGCCAGCGGGTGCGCGCCCACCGCAGAGTTGGAGAGCGTTGGCCCGAGCAGGGCGAGGTCGTTGTCCTGCTGGATCAAGGTCTGAGCCAGCTGTGTGGCCTGCGCCTTGTCGGAGGCGTCGTCTTTGACGGTGAGGCTGATCTGCACACCGTTCACACCGCCCGCAGCGTTGATCTGCTTGACCGCCAGGTTCATGCCGTCGCGGCTCTGCGGTCCGTAAACGCCGCCGGCGCCAGTGATCGACAGGATCGCCCCAAGCTTGATGACCTTGGTGGTGCCGCCAGTACCGCCGCAAGCGGCGACAAGGATGGCTGCCAACAAAAAGGAAGCAAGGCGTAGCCCTTTCATACCGATCCCCCTTTACGAAAAAAGCCCTTGGCCGGCTCCTAACGTATCAAAACGGGCGCGATTTGCGGGCGCCCGGTCAGTCCTTGAGGCGCTTCTTGAGGCGTGGGATGTTGAGCTTGGGCTTGGGGTACTGCGGATCCATGTCGTCGAGGGTCTCGCTGATGATCTTGGCGACCGCCCAGTTGCGGTAGTCCTTGTCGTCGGCCGGGATGACATACCAGGGTGCCCATGGCGTCGAGCACTTGGTAATGGCGATGCCGTAGGCGCTCATGTAGTCGTCCCAGAACCGGCGCTCATCGATATCGGTCTCGTGGAACTTCCAGTGTTTGTTGGGATCGTCGAGGCGGTCTAACAACCTTGTGCGCTGCTCGTCATACGAGATGTGCAGGCAGAACTTGATGATCGTCGTCCCGCTCTTGACGAGCTCCTTCTCGAACTGGTTGATCAGCTGGTATCGCTTTTCAATCACTTTCAGGTCGGCCAGCGCGTGCACACGCGCGATGAGCACGTCCTCGTAATGCGAGCGATTGAAGATGCCAATGACGCCAGGCTCGGGCAAGGCCTTGCGGATTCGCCACAGAAAGCCATGCCGTTTTTCCTCGGGCGTCGGCTGTTTGAAGGTGGTGATCTCCACCCCCTGCGGGTTCAGGTGTCCGAGCACATGGGTGATGGTTCCATCCTTGCCACCTGTGTCCATCGCCTGAAGTACGACCAGGACCGATCGCTTCTGCTCGGCGAACAAGCGCTCCTGAAGGCCGAAGAGCTTCTCGTGGTCCTTCTCCAGCTCCTTCCGCGCGTGCTTGCGCTTCTTCAGACCGGGGGTGGAGTCAGGGTCGATGTCGACCATTCGAAACTGGCCGTCGCGCAGCTTGGCGCGGAGGACATCACGGATGTCTTTGTCTTTGGCCACTCGAGCCCAGTCTACTCGCCGACTGCTAAGTCAGTTCGGCAGGCACCACGTCGACGACCACCGTCCGGTCGCCACGGAAAATGGTCAGTGGCAGCTTCGATCCGATGCGTGCCTCGACCATCAGCCGCTGAAGGTCACCGGCCTTCGACACCGCCGACTCGCCGACCGACACGATGACGTCGCCGCCCTGAAGTCCGGCCGCCGCGGCCG
>DATCPU010000178.1:0-10816 GCA_036569925.1 Candidatus Dormiibacterota bacterium | reverse complement strand
CTCATGGCCCGCGAACACTAACCCTCGCGCCTTCCCGACTGGCCCTGGAATCAGGCGCAGACGGGGACGCAGCTCAGTTGGTAGAGCGCGAGCTTCCCAAGCTCGGACTAGGCCTTGCCCGTCCGTTCTAGGCGCGCCTGGGTCTCATCACGAGCCTCCGCGACCGTCTCGCACGTCAACAGAAGATCGATGGCTATCCAACCGCGATGGGTGGGCCACAACTTGCCGGTGCGGACATCCTTTGGCGGGATGATCGGAGGGCCGAGTTTGAAGACCCAGTGCCGCTCGTGGGCCCAGTCGACCTTTCCCTTCAACGGCTCGAACCCGGCGAAGCTGTCTTCGGCGACCCGATACGCCTCGACGTGGCGGATCTGCTGCAGCTTGCCGTCGAAGCGGAAGCCGAGATAGTTCGGTGGCTCCTTCGGCCAGCCGCCGCGCCCGCCGCCAACCGGGCAGAAATACACGTTGTGCTCGACAACCACGTCCTGGAAGCTGATGCCCGTGTTCTCGATTTCACCTCCCAGGCTGACGACATAGACCAGATTCGAGGAGACGTTCTGCATGGTCATCAACCCTCTCAGGTAGCGGGATAGATCGCGCAGGAGCCGCTTCTCGGCATGGCTCCGAGATCGGACGGTCGCCTCGCCGGCCAGTTGCTCGATCTCACGCCAGGAGCGGTAGTGGACAGGGACGTCGTCGACGATCTCGGGTAGACGTCCCTGAACGAAATCGGCAGAGGCCTCGGCGAGAACGACCAACGCGTCCGGCTTCGGGTTGGAGCGCGTCGCGTACTTCGCCAGCTGCTCAAGGCCGGGGAGGTTGTAGCCGCGCTTAGCCTCGACGACGAGGTGGAGCTTGCCCTCGTTGGCTTTGATCTCGATGTCGGTAAAGCCGGCGCCGGGCACACCCTGTTGCAGCTGAACGAGGTCGAGTGACTCGATGCCGGCCGTGGGAAGCAGATCGCTGAGGAGAAGGCGCGCGAGCTGCTCGCTCTTCGAGAGCGCCCAACCTACGGAGTAGGTGATGTCGTTCTCTTTGTTGCCAAGGAGGTCGAAGACCGTGCCCACCGGCCGGTCGCGGAGCGTTAGGTCGACGGGCATGGCGGTCGCCAGTGGAAATCTCTACACGGTGGTGCGACATGTATCAAATACCCGACAACTATTTCTTGAATTGACACGGTCATATCGGTAGCGTCCGCCATAGTGGACAAGGAAGTCGTTGTCGCCATCTTGGGCTTGGTTGCCACCGTAAGCGGGTCTCTCATTACCTATGCTGCAACTCGTCGAAAGTATAGGTCTGAGATCGAGCGCCTTGAGTCCGAACGTCTGCATGAGCGAGAACGCAGCTTCGAAAAAGCACGGTTTGGCTATCGAAAAATGTACGAGAAGTTCATGATGCACTTCGAAGGGGCCGAGAGATCTGGTGACGGACTAAACGAGCTGAATGCTGACTACCATGAAATCCAAACTGTTGGGTTCAAGCCAGTTTGCGCAGCTCTCGATGACTTCTGGCCTGAATCTCGCCGGGAAGCACACGAGTTGCCTCTGCGCGAGAAGCTTGCACCGCTTCGCGAGGCCATACACCTGCATGTATCGATCCCTCTAGTCGATCTGGACGAGATGCAGCGCCGCGGGGACGCATAGCCCGAGCCGTTGTAGGCGCGCAGGGGTGATGGCGTCCTACGGCCGCCACCTCGTGCTTTTCGTGGGGATGGCCGCAACGCCAGCGGCCTCAGGCCTACCCGGTGGTAGCAACGCTCTCTGAATCAGAGGATGATTCCCAGATGCCATGTCCGAGCTGTGGAGGGACCAGTCGCAAGCCCATAGCGCCGGGATACTGGGAATGCACCGCAGTGATTGACGATCCGGCGTTCCCGAGATCGGCTTGGGACGATAGTGACCCTTGGCGAACCGCGACGCACCCGAAGCGTCCCTGTCGCAACCGCTACCAGGAGGGCACTTCTGGGCCGACTGAGCCTTGTCGATGCGGGATCTATTCGATCGGCCGATGCGAGAGCTGTAATGACCCGGTCTGCGGCGATCACGGCAAGCTCTACGCGGATGCGCTGCACTGCCAGGACTGCGCCCGAGCGCTGTTCGAGGCAGACCAAACACGTAAACGGGAGGCGGTGGAACAAGCAGAGAGCGCCGCCGCGGCAGAGCGCGAAAAGCTGGAACCGAGTGCCGAAAGCGCTATCCAGAGGGCTGCGGAGGCCCTTGGGAATTCGGGTCGCCGACCGGAGCGCCTCGCGGCCATGAAGCGGAAGCACAGGCCTGCCACGGGCGGGCCAGGCGGCGGTAGCCCGGCCACGAGCTGGCTCGTCATCGACAGGGAGATGGGCCAGGGCTGGTACGTGGGCAGGTTCGTCTGGACATCCGCCGATGGTGAAGTTTCGAGCGCCCGCATGGCTCTGACGGAGGGCGGGTTGCTCCTCCAGGGAGCTCAGCTCTTCGGCCGATGGGATAAGAAAGAAAATGGCATGACCCTGAGAGTCCGGCCGGGCCGGTACCTCGCCTGGCTCAGGAGGGGAGTCCTTGCCGTAGACCCGGACGAGTTCGAGTTCGCGCGATGCAAGAACGACTCTCTTAGGGATCTCACGTCTGGCCTTCTTGAAATCGCAGCTGGGGAGACTTTGATTTCGCGCTGGGGCCAGCATGTCTGAGGTTGCCCTCGGCGCCTTTTGTAGCCCTGGAAACGTCACTATGACGACAGGTTGCAGCCGACTCCGGGCTACGCAACAGAGACTCGCCGAAGTTGCCGCTTCTCGACCGATTCCCAACACCGCCTGTTAGGTTTTTGTTGGGTGGGGCCCCTAGGGAGCGTTTCAGATATCTCTAAAATGGCTCTGGAATCAGGAATTACCCCATGCGGACGTAGCTCAGTTGGTAGAGCGCGAGCTTCCCAAGCTCGAGGTCGCGGGTTCGAGACCCGTCGTCCGCTTGATCGCCCTTCTGTAGAGCCAAAAGCTTGGGAGTGGTTCGAGACCCGTTCCAAACTTGGCTCTACAACTCGAATCGCCTAGGCAGGCCTCTCGCTTACACGCAGAAATCTACCAACCAACTGACGGCGCGATGCTTGCTTGTCGGGCGTCCATCCGCTACGAGGTCGCTTTGCGCGGCGACTTACGTTTCGACTTAACCGCTGCTTTTCCGGTCGAACCTTTCCCAGTCGTCTTCGTCTTTTTCGCTGCGGCCTTTTTCCGCGAAGCTCTCTTCGCTTTCGCCTTTGACTGCCCAGCCGGGGCTGGCGGCCCGACCCTTCTTTTCTCATTTGCCGAGGGGTAGCCGAGCATCGACACAGAGCACGAGGTTCCCTCTTCGTCTTTGCCGATCAGCCGCTCCGCGCTGTCTTCCTTGACCTTGCGCGCTTCCTTCATCGTGCGTAAAAGGATCGCGGTGAGTTCCCTCCAGCCTTGCTCATCGAGGATCATCGGTATCCAGCTCATGTGAGCATTCGGCAGGGAATCAAAGGTGCCGTCCTTAACGGCGGCTACTACGTCGTCCACAAGCAGATCAAGCAGAGACCCCCTCATGCCAGCTTTTACGGCGTCAGGCACTCCCGGCCATTCTGATGGGTCCAGATATGCCTGCGTCGTTGCGCGATAGAACTTCTCGACAGTGCCCCGCACGGGTTTTTCGTGAACCAGTTCGATGAGCGGTGGCTTGGTTTTTTTCAGCACCTCCATCTCGTATCTAACGCTGTCGAATGACGCTCCAAGTTCCTTGCAGAGTTCCGGCCTACTCGCCACCCGTTCGTTGAGAAGAATCAAGATATGGGCTCGAAGTTCGTTGTGCATGCCCGTGACCACGGCCTTGTTCGGCTTTGCGCCGTGAGCAGCTCTCTTTAGCCGGTTTCTGACCTGGCTTTTCTCAGATTTCTTCTCAGACGCCATTGGGCTCTCCTTTAGTCCTTTTATCGGTACGTCAGGAGCACTCTAGTCGATCTGAGCTGATCAGTTTATTCGTCAGTGCAGGTATTTCCTGCAATATACCGCAGCGTCTGGAACTTTTATAGTGTTCAGATCTTCTGTAGTAATATTCCCAGGCCGCTTAGCAGCCTGCTGACTAGGGGAGGGGGTGAGGAGGTTGAAGATCAATTCGCACAGCGCTGTTGCCCCGGTCCTCTCGGTCCACAAGGGGGGCTGAGGTCGAAGCTCTACGGCGGGAGCTGGTGCGACTCCACTCCCGCCGTCTATATGGCCGCCAGCTCCACATTAGAAGGCGCGCCCGACTCGTTGGCATCAGATGATTTGGTGCCCCCTACCAGGGAGCGGCGAAAGCTGCGTAAAAAAGTCCCAAAAATTGCCTATGGCTAATCGCCGCTGAGTGACTAACGCTTAGTCCATCACTCAGGACGACACAATTGCTTGGCCACGTTGCACCTCCCATGAACGGGGCCAAGCGGCAATTGGGCTCTGGGCGGCGGCGAATGGTGGCCATCGCCCGGGGCTCGACTGGGGAATGGGCGCATGAACAACGCAGGCGGTTCAAGGGGGGCGCGATGAGCAACGACTACGAGGAGTTCTGGTCGACTCTCCCGGAGAAGGTCCTGCATCCCGATCGCGTGCCGATCATTGAAGTGCTTTGGAGGATTGGTGAGCCACTTTCGGCAATTGCGCTGGTTGATGTTCTCGACGGCTTCCTGAGCATGTGGGAGGCTGCATACCACCTACGCTTCCTTGATGCGCTCGATGTGGTGGAGCGTGCCCCGGTCGCTATGGATAGCGGCACATCGCGAAACGACCTCTTCGATGTTCTCTACCGCCTGAAGGATCGAAATGCCGGCGAAGGCGCTTGAGATGCACGTGGAGAGGGATCGTCGTGGCTGCCGCTGAGCGAAACCAGTCGCTGTCCACTTCGGCAGAAATATGCGTGTCTGCCGCAGACGCGCTCAGATTTCTCGGGAAGAGCTTGGTAAGGGTGCCTCACTTCATCGCACCGAGGTCGGCCGATTTGATGGGGGTGAGCGTGTCCCGCATCGATACATTGATCAAGCTGGTGAGCGCGCTTTCTGTTCCGCCTGCCGAGCTTCTTGTTTGAATGACCTGGAAGCCCGACAGCATTCAATGGGGGTTTCGAGGTCCAGCCGCCCGGCGAAACCCAAGACATGAGCGCTGAGTCCTCGACTCCGCCCAAATCCGATCCTGAATTGGTTGAATGCGCAGTCCTCGAAGAGGTCATCGATCTTCTTCCCATCCGCCTGACTGTTCCCGAGCTGTGTCTGAAGATCGCTGCCGATTCACGGGACAAATCGAAGATCGAAATGATCAGGCATGCGATCAGGGATCTGAGGGGCTGGGGCCTTTTCCGCTACCGGGACGACGATCAGCTCGTAGAACCGACGCAGGCCGCCGTCCATTTCTTCGAACTTTTCAATCGGTGACCCGCCAGAGAAACGTTGCCGCAAGGGCGAGGGGATCCCGGTGCCGATTGCCTGGAGAGCTTCAAGTTCGTCGGGGAATTCCAAAAAAAGATGGCGAGGCAGGACCGTCTGCGCCCCCGACTACGTCACCGAGCGCTGCTCGAACGGTCCGCTGCCTAGGTCTCGATAGCAATGGCGGGGGAGGACAGCCCGGTCCCCGCTTTCTCTGCTTTAGTGATTTGGGTGCCGCCTCCTCAGGCGCGTGCCTTGCCTATGGCTTTGCGGCCCTTTTTACGTCCCGCTCCGTTTTTGCTCGGTTCGATCACGCGGTAGAAGTGCTCGATCGCGCCGCGGACCTGGCGTTCGTCGACGACCTTGACCAGGTTGGAGCGCCGCAGCTCGGTGACGTGGTAGTTGACGGTGCTCAGCGGCGCCTGCAGCTCCAGGCTGAGGTCCTTTGGCGACAGCGTGCGGCCTTTGTCGATGCTGAGCACTTCCAGGATTGACACGCGGAGTGGGTGGGTATTGGCACGAGCTAGGCGTTCCCAATTCACAACTACCTCACTTTCGTTGACTGGGGAATACCTAAAAATAATAGCTCAGATCATCAAAATCGGGTAATCTAGCTTTATGATCGGCCAGCGGAAGGGGTTTCGGATGAGCGGGGGAGCGGGAACGAGAACCACTGTCTTTGCGGCGCTTTTGGCTCTGGGAATGGCTTTCTGCGCGCCTTCGGCAATGGCAAATACGGCGGGCATCATCGCCCCGCAGAACGATCCCCATACGCCCGCTGACGGTTGGCAGGCTGGAACCTGCACCAAAGACGTTCCCGATACGCCCGAAGAGTGCTCAGTCGCCACGCCGGACCAGTTCTTCGAAAACGCGGCGGGTCACCCGCAGAAAGGCTTCACGCAGTTCATCGTCAAGCACAAAACGCCAGGCGAAACGCCGATCGGCGAACTGAAGACGGTCCGCGTGGATCTGCCGGTCGGCCTCAGCGTCAATCCCCAGGCGACCCCCCAATGCCCCCTAGCCACCTTCGAAGCCAACCCCGCGAACTGCGCCGCCCTCAATGCCCAGGTGGGCGAAAGCGGCGTTACCGCGGCGGTGTTGGGCTCGCCCGTCGCGCCGACTCCTGGCGTGACCAAAGTGCCTGTCTTCAACCTGGTGCCCAAAGATCACGAACCGGCCCTGTTCGGCTTCGAACTGGCGGGCAACCCCGTCTACCTGGAGGCCGATGTCGCCTGGGACGGCGACTACCACGAGGGATTCACCATCCACGTCCCTGAAACGCCCTTCGCGAAACTGCCCCTCGGGAACGTTCTCTTTGGGGGTTTCATCCTGAAGAACCGCTTGGCATTCGACGGGCGCTCCGGTGACGGCACCTTCATCACCACGCCCAGCACCTGTTACGACCCCGAACACCCGCCGCACGAAAACGTCTACTCGACCTACCTGCTGGCGAGCTCCATCACCGAAGAGGAACAGCCTGGCTACGTCTTCCCCCAGAGCGCCTTTCCGTCCTTCGAATCCCCGCTGCCGGATGGCAAAAAGCCGATCGACTGCGCGAACGTTCCCTACAAACCCTCGCTCGGCGTTGATCCGGGGACCGCTCAGACCGACTCGCCGGCGGGTTTGACGGCGAACGTGCAGGTGCCTCATATCCTCGGCGGCGGTTCGCGCGAAAGCTCACAGACCAAGCGAGCCCAAGTGACCCTCCCCGTGGGTATGGGCATCAACCCTTCGGCTGCGACCGGGGGCCTGCAGACCTGCACCAAAGATCAATTCGGCAAGGGGACGCGGAATTCGGTGGCGTGCCCGGCCGCTTCGAAGGTCGGCGTTGCTTCAATCAACACTCCTCCGCTCCCCGACGGATCGCTCAGCGGCCCGGTTTACGTCGGGCAGCAGCTCAGTCGCGATCCGACCTCCGGCGACGAGTACAGGATCTTCGTCGACGTCGAGTCGACCCGGTACGGGATCTCCGCCCGGTTGGTCGGCAACGTCAGCGCCGACCCGACGACCGGCCAGCTGACCACGACCTTCGACGACAAGCAGTTCGGCGGTTTGCCGCAGGTCCCCTTCAGCAGCTTCAAGCTCGATTTCGACGACGGCGCTCACGCCGTCCTGACCAGCCCGGGATCCTGCGGCCCGAGCACCGCCACGGCGACGATGACCCCGTGGACGGAAAACCCGCCCGCCACCCCGTCCGGATCCTTCTCACTGAGCACGGCGCCGGGTGGGGGCAAATGCGCCAAAAGCTTGGCTGAACGACCCTTCGCGCCGAGCTTTGCCGCAGACACGGCCAAGCCCGCGGCGGGCGAGTTCAGCCCGCTGCACATGAACATCGCTCGCACCGATGGCAATCAGGAGCTGAAAGGCGTCGACGTGACGCTGCCACCGGGGTTGGTGGCGAAGCTGGCCGGGGTCAAGTACTGCCCCGGAAGTGTGCTGGCCGCGGCTGCCGCCAACAGCGGCGCAGCCGAGGCTGCCGACTCGAGCTGTCCCAACTCGAGTCTGATCGGCCACGCCGACATCGTCGCCGGCAGCGGCCCCTCGCCACTTCACGTCAGCGGCAAGGTCTTTTTCTCGGGGCGCTACAAAGGCGCGCCCCTCTCCCTGGCAGTGATCACCCCCGCCACGGCCGGGCCGTTCGATCTCGGCACGGTCGTGGTGCGGGTGGCGCTGTCGCTCGAACCGCGCACCGCCCAGGTGCACGCCGTCTCCGATCCGATCCCACACGTCTACGGCGGCTCCCTGCTCGACGTCCGCTCGGTCTCGGTCAAGCTCGACCGCGACAACTTCACGCTCAACCCGACGAATTGCTCCAAATTGAGCTTCGGCGGGGCGCTGCTCGGTGGCGGCGCCAACCCGGTCGATCCCGCCGCCTTCACCCGATCACCCGTCTCTGCGCCCTTCGAAGCGAGCGGCTGCGACAAGCTCGGCTTCCGGCCCAAGCTCTCGCTGCGCCTGACTGGCGCGATGCGGCGTGCCAAGAACCCCCGGCTGCGCGCCGTTCTGACGCCCCGGCCGGGAGACGCGAACATCGCTCGTGCCCAGACGATCCTGCCTCGCTCGCTGATCCTCGACCAGGGCAACCTGGCGAACGTCTGCACCCGCGTCCAGTTCGCCGCCAACGACTGCCCGAAGGACTCGATCTACGGCACCGCCATGGCGATCTCGCCGCTGCTCGACGACCCGTTGCAGGGGCCGGTCTACCTGCGCTCTTCCAACAACACGCTTCCCGATCTCGTCCCCGACCTGCGCGGCCAGGTCGAGGTCGAGCTCGACAGCCGCACCGACAGTAGCCACGGTCGCATCCGCAGCACCTTCGACATCGTCCCCGACGTGCCGGTGACGAAGTTCGTCCTAACGTTGCGGGGCGGCAAACGGGGTCTGTTGGTCAACTCGCAGAACCAGTGCCCGCGCAAGAAACGACACGGGGGCAAAGGCAAAGGCGCGCAGGCGAGCAAGGCGCACAAGCGCAAGCAGGCGCGCGGCAAGCGGGTGATCGTGCGGTTCAAGGGCCAGAACGGCAAGAAGCGGAACATGCGACCGCGACTGCTGCTCTCCTGCGGCAAGAAGCACAAGGGCGCCAGGAAGAACAAATAGCCTCCCGCGTCGGTGCGCCCGACGCTTTCGGTCCTGATCGTCGCCTGGAACAGCCGCGAGGAGCTGGCGCGAACGCTGCCTGCCCTGCTGCCTGAGCTGGAGGACGGGGACGAGCTGATCGTCGTCGACAACGATTCCAGCGACGGCACCGCCGACGCAGTGGAATCGTTCGCCCCTGCTGCAAGGGTCGTCCAAACCGGTCGCAACGCCGGCTTTGCCGCTGGTTGCAACGAGGGGGCGGCGCAGGCGCGCGGCGATCTTCTCGTCGTGCTCAATCCCGACGCGGCGCCGCGGCCCGGCTTCGGCGAGTCGATCCGACGTCCCTGGCTCGAAGGGCGCGGTTGGGTCGCTTGGCAAGCGCTTGTCGCCGAGGGGGACGGGACGACGATCAACTCCGCCGGCAACCCGGTCCACTTCACCGGCATCGTCTGGGCCGGCGGGCACGGCAAGGCGATTGCGGCAGCACCGCCGGCTGGAGAAGTCGCGGCCCTCTCCGGTGCCTGCCTGGCAATTCCCCGCACCAGATGGGATGAGGCGGGAGGCTTCCCCGAGCACTTCTTCCTCTACCACGAGGACGTCGACCTCTCGCTGCGGCTGCGGTTGGCGGGAGGAGCGCTCGGGATCGAACCGGCGGCGGTCGTCGACCACGACTATGAGTTCAGCGCCCGCGAGCACAAGTGGCGCTGGCTCGAGCGCAACCGCTGGGCTTTCCTCATCCGCGTCTATCCGGCCAGCCTGCTGGCGCTGCTGGCGCCGGCGCTGATCCTCACCGAGCTGGCGCTGATCCCAGCCTCGATCGCTGCCGGTTGGGGCAGGCAGAAATTCGCCGCGATCGGCGAAGTCGTCCGCTGGCTGCCGCGGCTGCTGCGCGAGCGCCGGCAGGTGCAAGCAACCCGCACCGTCACCGCCTCAGATTTCGCCAGCTCGCTCACCCCCGACCTCGACTCGCCCTTCATCCCAGCTGTCGCCCGCTCGCTACCGGTGCGTCTGGCTCTACGCAGCTATTGGCGAGTCGTCCGCCAGCTGCTGCGATAGGACCCATCTCGGTAGGGCTGAAACGTCTTGTACTTTTTCGGTGTCGGCCGTGGGCGACAGCCCGCCGGCGATTCACCGAAAAAGTTAAGTGGAAGCCCTGCCGAGATGGGTCCCTAATCAGCCGGCGTGCCGGTCGGCCGGATCAGGATCTCGTTGATGTCGACGTTGGCAGGCTGCTCCAGAGCGTAGATCACGGCGCGGGCGACGTCGTCGTCCTGCAGCGCCCATTTGCCGGGCCGGTTGTCGAAGAACGGCGTGTCGACCATGCCCGGCTCGATCAGGGTCACCTTGATTGCGTGGTTCTCGTGTATCTGGCGCAGCTCTCCCAGTAGCGACTCGCCGACCGCCGTCGCCGCCCACTTGGTCGCGGAGTAGAGCGAGCCGGGCAGCGCCTGCCGCCCAGCGACCGAGCTGGTGACGAGGAAATGGCCGTCGCCGCGCTCGAGCAGGTGGGGGAGGGTGGCGCGGATCGTCAGGGCGAGGCCGTAGACGTTGGTGAGGACCATCGAGCGCCAGTGCTCCGGCGACTCCTCGAGGAAGCCCCGGGTGGCGCCGAAGCCGGCGTTGGCGAAGACGATGTCGATCCGGCCGAAGGCATCGAGAGCGGCCGTCGCCATCGCCTCGACCTGCTCCCACTCGGTGACGTCGCAGCGCACCGCGATCGCCCTCTCGTCCCCGCCGAACTCCCCGACCAGCTCTTCGAGCGGCTCCAGCCTGCGTGCCGCCAGGACCAGGCGATGTGTTCCCGCCGCGGCCCGCGCCGTCGCGGCGCCGATACCACTGGAAGCTCCGGTGATGAGCAGCACTGGTT
>DATCPU010000177.1:0-10866 GCA_036569925.1 Candidatus Dormiibacterota bacterium | reverse complement strand
GTCGTCCAACGGCACGATTGCAACCTTCTCGTTCACGCCCAATCCGGCTGGCCAAACGATCACCGGTACCTGGTCATTCATGTTTTATTGGAGCGGGGGGTCGGGCTCAACCCGCGACACCATCAGTCTCAGCGCTGGGGTGCTGGTGGGCGCAGTGTGCGTCGTTCAGATCCCGACTGGCGGAGCGACGTGGACGACTACATTCGGCACCAACGGCATCAACACGGCTAGCCCGGTCACTGTCAACACGAATGCGCCACAGACGGTCACCATCCCGCCCGGCGGTACCCTGTGTCTTGTCGTCAGCCTTGCCCACGGCACCGGCGGCGCCACGTCATTCCGTTATGACGGTACGGCCGGAACTGCCGATACCCAGCTGATCACACCATCCATCGTCGTCCCCGAATCGGTACTCGGCTTTGTCGGCTTGGCGCTGGCGATTCCATTGATAACAGGCAGGCGACGCTTGCTGTCGTTCTTCAGCGTGCGGGCATGAGCCGCCGAGACCGCGACGGGCTGAACATGACATTGATCGCAATCACGTGTGCGCTCTTGATGTTGCTGCCCTTCGTGACCACGTTCGACGATTTGCTCACTTCTTGGGCATTGGCGTTGGGAGCCAATAACCCACTCCAGGGGATAGTGCCGGTTGAGGCGCGAATGGTTGTCGGCTTACTTGGGCTGCTCGGTGTGCACGCAGCGGCTTCGGGGAGCTACCTCGTGATCTGGGATTCGGCCGGGTCAATGCACACGCTGTTCATTTCGTGGAACTGCATCGGCTGGCAGAGCCTGATCCTGCTCGGTGTCAGCTTCATATCGGGGTTGCGCGGCCGCCAATCGTTCGAGGCGCGAGCTCAGGTCGTATTCATCGGCATCGCTGGGACCATGCTGTTGAACCTTTTGCGCGTGGCGGCGGTGGCGGCGATTGCTGCGACTGCGGGGCAGACGCCGGCGATCCTCTTCCACGACTACGGCGGCACGATCCTCGTCGTCACCTGGCTGTTTGTTTTTTGGATTGTCGTCCAGCGGTTCATCTTCACCGCCCCGCCGCCGGAAGAGATCGAGGTTCACGCATGAAACGTTGGTTGCGCCTCGGTTTGCAGACCGCCTTCGGATTGTTCCTCCTCTGGCTGTGGCTCCGCACGGTCTCACTTCCCGAGGTCGTCAGTCACGCACGGGTCCAGAGCTGGCCGGCGGTTGTGCTGATGGTCCTTCTCTTCCTGTTGACGAGCGTCATCAGAGCCAGACGATGGCTCCTGCTTCTGCGACCCTTGGCGCCAGTCGGGATGGTGCGGGCGTTCGCAATGAGCGCGGCGGGTGGATTGCTCAACTATGTGATTCCCATCCGCTCCGGCGACGCCGCCCGGGCATGGTGGCTGTGGCGGCGCCACCGCGTGCCGGCGGGCTCCGCGCTGGCCACGATCGTCATCGACAAGGCCTGCGACTTGACAGGTGTTGCCATCGTGCTGGCCGGCCTCGAAATCGTCGCTGCCACTGGAGCCGTCAAGGCGCCGAAAGGTCTCCTGGGCGCAGCAGCGCTTGCAGTCGCTCTTCTGGCCGCGGTGTTGGGCACGGCGCTCCTCGGACCGCGGATTGCACGCTCGTCATTGGCCCGAAGGCTGCTGCCGGCGAGATTCGCGGCCGCGCTTGCCGGCCAGGCGTTTGCATTTCGGGCGGGGGCGCGGGGCATGTGGACTCCGGCTCTCGCCGCACGGCTCGGGGCCCTGACCGCTCTTGCCCTCCTCATCGATGCTTTTAACTTCACTCTTCTGTTTGTCGCCGTGGGAGTGTCGGTGCCAACGCTGCAGGCCATGGCTGCGTACCCTGCGTTGCTGCTCAGCTTCGCGGTCCCCGCGGGGCCGGGCTATCTGGGGAACCTCGAGGTGGCGGGCTCTCTTGTGCTCGGAGGTGGGCTCGGTCTTGCTCCGGCAGTCGCCGCCGGCGCGATAGTGCTGTACCACGCGCTTACTGCGGGCTACGCGCTCGGACTTGGACTCGTCGGATTCCTACTCGTGGGCGGGCGCCGGCGGGTGCGCGCGGGCGGCCCGCGCCAAATCGCAGTTTTTCACTGCGGGTTCACCTACTCCGGTGGTGGCGAGCGGATCGTGATTGAAGAGGTGTTAGGGCTGCGACGACGAGGTTTCAAGGTTGAGTGCTACGCCCCGACCGTTGACGAGTCGCGCTGCTATCCGGACTTGATCGGCGAAGTGCGTGTGCGCACATTCCTACCTCAGCTGCCACGCTGGTTCCCATATCGCGAGGCGATCCAGATGGCAGCCGCCTCACTGCTCATGCCTCTGTACGCGTGGCGTTTGCGAGGTATCGACGCCATCGTTGCCTGCAATCAGCCCAGCGCATGGATCGCGTGGTGGGCGGCCCGCCTTATCGACGTCCCATATGTCGTTTATCTCAATCAGCCAAATCGGCTGGTCTATCCCCGCAGGATCGACCGCGAGACTGGATGGGTGGCAAACGCCGACTACCGGCTCCTTGCTGGGATCGTGATGCGCGCAACGAAGTTCGTCGCGTGGGCTGATAGGCGCTCGGTCCAGGAGGCCGACGAGCTGCTGGTCAACGGCGACTACATCGGCGACATCATCCGCAGGATCTACAAGCGGGAAGCCGTAGATTGTCCGGCCGGATGCCACGTCCCCGCGACCGGCTTTCCCCTATCGCTCGAGTCTCGGTTCGAGGGTGGCCTGACCATCAACGGCTATCCAATCCGGCGGCCATACGTTCTGCTGACCAACCGCCACTACCCGCAGAAGCGGTTCGACCTCGCGATCCGCGCCATAGAAGAGGTGCGAAGGCTTCACCCCAAAGTCCAGCTTGTGATTCCTGGGCCTGCTACATCGCACACGGCCACTCTTCGGGCCTTGACCGCGGACCTGAAACTTGACGACGTCGTGTTGTTCCTTGGGGCTATCACCGAGGATGAGCTGACCCGCCTGTACGAAGGCGCTGCCGTCTATGTATATCCCGCTCCCGAAGAGGACTTCGGGATGGGCGTCATCGAATCGATGGCCAAAGGCGTGCCCGTCGTCGCATGGAACCAGGGCGGGCCGACGGTCACCGTTGGGCCTAACACCGGCCAACTTGTTGAGCCGCTCGAGGTGGGGGACTACGCGGCAGGTATTTCCAAGCTGCTCGACGATCCCACGGCCAATCAAGCGACCGGCGAGCGCGCCTTCGAATGGGCGCGGCGTTTCGACTGGGAAAGGCACCTGGACACAGTCCAGCGGGTGGTCCTCCAAATCGCCCAGGCCCACGATGCGGTCTCGTCCGAGGCGGCGACAGCATGAAGCTGATGCCCAGGATCCTCGCTGACGAGGAAGAGGACGAGCGGCGGATTGACCAAATCGAGGCTACGGCCGAGCTGGTCGAGGAACCAGAGCCCGCGTCAGCGCCATTCGGGTGGACTGTTGTTGTCGCGGCGGGTGCCGTTTTGTCTCGACTTATTTACTTGTTCAAGTTCAGCGATCCGCAGAACGCGGGCGATCCGTTCACTGATGCCTATCATCACTGGCAGATTGCGTATCTGACCAAAGAAATCGGACTTTCGCATGGGCGACTCTGGGATATGCGCGGTTGGGAGTACTTCTGGGGCTTGCTTCACCCGGCCCTCATGAATGTCCTGTTTTTCGCCACAGGATCAATCGACATCGTCCTCGCACGGCTGTTGAGCCTCGCCTTCGGATCGCTCGCCGTGGTGTTGATTTTCCTTATCTGTCACCGCTACTGGGGTACCCAAGTCGCGATCGCGGCCACAGCGTTCGCAATGGTCTCTCCAGTTGCGATCTTCAGCGACGTCGCCGGAATGGCCGAGCCGATTGCGATCGCGCTTGTCCTCTTGGGAATCTGGTGGGCACCCAAGCGCGGGATTCTGGCGGGCGTCGCGTGGGCTTTAGCCGCAATGGCGAGGGTAGAAGCATGGCTATATGGGGCCGGCCTGGTGATCGCGTGGCTTATGGGCCGTCGCTCAGCTCCTGCGCGCTGGCCGTTGGCCCTTGGCTGGATTCTGACCATGGGCCTCTACTTCAAGTTTCTGCTCGACCAGACCGGGAATCCAATCTATCCGCTCTACGTGAACTTTCAGTTTGTCGGTCTAGGTGCTGGCGGAACTGGGGCAACTCTCACCTCTGGCCAGCAGCTGCTATGGATTCCACTCGGACTAGGAGTCGTCGCTTGCCTGATCGGGCTCGGATGGTCACTCTGGAAGCGACCGCCGTCGTACCTCTTTCTGACATTCGGCTTCGGCTATACCGCACTTAGCTTTGCAACCTATTTGAGATATGCGACCGAATGGAAAGAGCGCCGTTTCGAATTTCCGCTGGACTTTGCGGCAATTCTGATATCGGTCCTCTTGTTGAAGGTGCTTCCTGAGCGATCGCGCATCCTGCGTTCGCCAAGCTGGGGCGTGGTAATCGCCGGGCTCGCCGCAATTCAACTGGTGTGGCTCCCGATTCAGGCGACTTACTGGTCGACTGAGCCACTCTTCCAGTACGAGGTTCGCTTGGGCGATTCGATTGCGGCTGTTTATAACCAGCCGCCTTATCGAGGCAGCGTGTTCAACCTGCCCGGGGACGAGCCGACTCTCTTGTACGTACTGGCGAGGGATGGTGGCGTTTCGGGGGACAACATCACAAGTCAGTTCTACGACCCTTTCTATTACCTTCCTGCTGGTTATCACTACAGCGATCACAAGGCCGTCGTGGGCACTCTCTTGCAGTGCTGGCTCTGGACTACACACACCCGGCTCATGTTGATCTCGCCGCCCGGGCCGATCAGCCAATCGGTTGCCGACTATAAGAGTTTTATTGCCGACAACCCGCAATGGTTTGGTCCGGCGAGTCCGGACTTGGGCAACGGATGGTCGCTGATTGCAGTTCAGGTTTCCGCTCCTGCCACAGATGAGTGCGAGAAGGCGGCCAGTGAGGTGAGCCGATGAGCGACATCACAGTTACGCAGGTCGAGCTCAGTCCAGAGGTCGAAGGTACTTCTTCGTACGCTCGGTTGAACCGGTACCGGATGTTCGATGAAGTGAACGCGCCATATATGCGCTGGCAGCTGCAACAGTTTGAGCCTTATCTAGGAAAGCGTCTCCTCGAGGTTGGCTGTGGCGTCGGAAGCATCTTGGCTCAATTGCGGCCGCGTGAATTTGTGATGGGAGTCGATGTCGAGGACGACCTGATCGAGTACGCGCGACAACGATTCCTGAACGCTCAACACCACGAGTTTGCTGCGCTCGACATCAGTTCCCATTCAATCGAATCACGCCTAATGCTTAAAGGCCAACGATTCGACACGATCATCTGCATAAACGTGCTGGAACATGTGCAGGACGATGTTGCGGCGGTAGCTGCGATGGCGGACGTGGTGGACCCAGGTGGCGCGGTCGCCATCCTCGTGCCAGCGCACCCGGCATTGTTTGGCCAATACGACGAAATGGAAGGGCACTATCGCCGCTATTCACGAAAAGGATTGCGGCGCCTCATCATGGAAGCGGGACTTGATCTCGTTCGTCTGCACCGGTTCAACATGCTCGGCGCAGCGGGTTGGTGGTTTCAGTATCGGCTGCTAAGAAGGCGAATTCACGGCCAGGGCCACTTCAAGACCCTGCAAGCGGTGCTTCCGGTTCTCAAAGCGGTGGAGAAACGTATCAAGCCTCCATTCGGTCTGTCGCTTGTCGCTGTTGCGAGGAAGCGCCGGTAGCGAATATCAGCCGATAGCACTTCACGTGCGAGCGCATCGAGCCTACGAGTTGACCGAAGCCGCCCACGCGATGAGATCGTTGAGACCCCGATCGAACTGAACCCGCGGCTCCCAGCCCAGGTGTTCCTTAGCTCTTGTGATGTCGCTTACGTAGTAGGTCTGGTCGCCTTCGCGCCAGTCCGCGAACCTGAACTCCGGCGTTTGGTGAGTTACCTCCCCGATACGCTCGATGACCTCAAGAAGGTTCCGCTGGTTCTGTGGGCCTCCGCCCACGTTGTAGATCTCCCCGCGTGTCTTTTCAATCTGTTCGATCACCGTCGAGTACAGCGAGCAGAGGTCGCGCGCGTCGAGCAGGTCCCTGACCTGCGTCCCGTCTCCATAGATGGTCATCGGCCGCTTGTTGAGGATCGAGTGGACGAAGTGGGCGACCCACCCCTGGTCCTCCGTGCCGTACTGATGCGCTCCGTAGATGCAGCTCTGGCGCAGCACCACTGTGCTCATCTGGAAGCAGCGGGCGTAGTCCCGCACGTACTGGTCGGCAGAGCCCTTGCTGCAGCCATATGGGCTGTGAAAATCAATCGGCTGGCTCTCTTTGCAGGCGACGTTGTTCTTGTCGAGCTTCCCGTACACCTTGTTCGTCGATGCGAAGACAAAAGGGACCTCGGGGTTGTGCCTCCGTGTCGCCTCGAGCATGTTCAGCGTGCCGCCGGCATTGACGTCGAAGTCTGTGACCGGGTCGATCAGCGAGGTGGTGACAGCCACCTGGCCCGCGAGGTGAAGGATCGCGTTCTGGTTCTTGACGTGGTCGCTCAAGGCTGGCGCGTTCCTCACGTCCTCTTTAATGAAGGTGATCTCGGCAGGGTGCTCGTCGATGAGCCACCTCAGGTTGCGCTCGGTCCCCGGACGGCTCAGGTTGTCGAGCAGGGTGACGTGCCAGCCTTCCTCGATCATCCGGACCGCCGCGTTGACGCCGAGGAAGCCCGCTCCCCCGGTGATGAGGATCCGGCGCGCCGGCCCGCGTTCGGCTGCACGTGCCGCCTTTGGCTTGGAACGTGGTGTGAGACCGGACTCGGCGCGCAGCGTCGCAGGCGTCATGGAGGGTCCCTACCTTAAGACAATCGATCCGTCCCTACCATAGACACGTGACTCCTTCCGAACGAGCACTTTCGGAGCCGGATACCAAATCTCTGCGCTCGAACTGGGAGAGCGAGACGCGGCTGGCCGGCGTCTACGACGCGCTCGCCGGCGTCGCCTCGGATTCCGGCCTGAAGCGGCGGTTGAAAGCGCTGGCCACGACCGAGAAGCGACATGCAGAGGCTTGGGCGGAGCTGCTCACTCGCGGAGGCGTGAAGCTTCCCGCGCGGCAGCCTCGGTTCACCGCCCAGGCCCTCGCCGTGTTCGCCCGTGTGGCCGGGATCGGTCCGGCGCTGGCGCTGGCAGGCGCGGCGGAGGGCCAGGTCTTGCGCGCGTACCTCGGCCAGGTCACGACGGTGTCAGACCCGGGCGCCCAGGGCGTACTTCGAAAGGTGCTGCCGGAGGAGCTCGACCATCAGTCACCCGATGACATGGTCGAGAAGGACGATTCCGCAGAGCCGCCCCAGACCGCCTCCGATGACGATTTGCTGACAGGCGAGCTGGGTGACGAGGTATGGCACGGCAGCGGCATCGAGAGCATCCGGAATGTCATCTACGGCGTCAACGACGGCCTGACCGCGACGCTTGGCGTGCTCGCCGGGGTTGGAGGCGCCACCGTCAACCCTCGTGTGGTCTTGATCGGTGGCCTCTCGGCGATGGTGGCCTCGGCCGTTTCGATGGCCGGCGGCGCTTACCTTTCGAGCAAGTCGCAGCGAGAGGTCTACGAAGGCCAGCTGGCGCGCGAAGCGGCCGAGATCGAGGCGATGCCCGACCTCGAGCGCGCAGAGCTCGTGAAGATCTACAGGTCCAAAGGTCTCACGCCCGAAGAGGCGAAGACGATCGTCGGCCGAATCACCTCCGACAAGAAGGTGTGGCTCGAGACGCAGGCGCGGGAGGAGCTCGGCCTCGACGTCGCCACGTTCGAGAACCCCATCCGCGAGGGTGTGGTGGCCGGCGTGTCGACCCTGGTCGGTGGCGTGATCCCGGTGGTCGGTTACCTCGGAGGACGTGCGCTCGTGGGCGCCAGCTTCTCCGGCCTTGGGGCGCTCATCATCGCCTTCGCCCTATGCGCCGCATTCCTCTTCTTGATCGGATCCGCGCGGTCGTTCTTCACTGGAAAAGGTGGAGTGCGCTCCGGGGTGGAGATGCTTGCAGTGGGCACCGCGGTCGCCGCGATCACTTACCTGGTGGGCGTGCTGTTCCGAGCTTAGCGTCAGCCTGTTGCGATGCCGCGAAAGTACGCGATGCTCACGATCCAGGCGGCGCCGGCGAGCATCACCGCCTCGCGGCGGCGCGATCCACCCTGCGCATACAGATAGGCTCCGGGCAGGAAGACCACCGCGAAAATGCCGTAGACGACATGCAGCAGCTCCGTCGGCTTAGCCCCCAATAAGAATGTCGCGAGGCCAAAGAGACCCTGCAGCGCAGTGAGTGCGGCCATGATCAAGAAGCTCGCCCTGAAGCCGCCGCCGAGCTCCTGGTTTCGAAAGTACCTGTACGTGCCCCAAAGGCCGAGCGCCACCGCATACGCGAGGAGCACGCGCGCGCCGAAAGCGTGGATCGTGCCGAGCGTTCCTGTCACGACGTTGCGATCAAGCGGCGGACGTTCATGCCGGAGTCTGCGAGACCTGCTCCCGGAAGTAGTCGACAGTGAGGCTCAGTCCCTCTTCGAGGCTCACCTGTGGCTCCCACCCCAGGTCCCGACGCGCCCGCGAGTTATCCAGGGCGATCCGATAGACGTCGCCCTTTCGCCGCGGTCCGTGGCTCGGCGCGCTCTTGTAATCCGTCAGAGCGGCCAGCTTTCGAAAAAGATCATTGACCGAGACCGGAACACCCGTGCTGATATGAAAGATCTCTCCATCGCCGCGTTCGAGGGCGGCCAGGTTCGCCGTGGCCGCGTCGCCCACGTGGAGCATGTCGCGCGCCTGCTCGCCATCCCCATCGACGGTGACGGGTTTCCGCTCGAGCATGCGGCTGGCGAAGATCGCGACGACCCTGCCCTCCTCGGCATAGAAATCCTGCCGAGGACCATAGATGTTGGCATAGCGCAGCACCGTGAACTCGAGGCCAAAGGTGCGCTTGAAGGTGCCCAGGTATTGCTCGAAGCTGAACTTGCTGGTGCCGTACGGAGACAGCGGCCTGACCGGATGGTTTTCGTCTACGGGCACCACATCGGGCTCGCCGTACAGCGCCCCACCGGTGGAGATGAAGATGACCTTTCTGACTTTGTGATCGACGCTTGCCTTCAGGAGGTTCAAGCCGCCGACGATGTTGATGTGTGCGTCGAGCCCTGGATCGGCGACCGACTTCGGCACCTCCGATTGCGCGGCATGATGATTCACAATTTCGGGCCGGAACGATGCGACAGCCTTCTCGACTCCGGCTTGGTCGCGGAGGTCGACCCGATGCACCTCTGCAGCACGGTTGAGATTGGCTTCGCTGCCGGTGCTGAAGTTGTCGAGCACCGCTACCTCGTGGCCCGCCGCGACGTATGCATCGACGACGTGGGAACCGATGAATCCGGCACCGCCCGTCACCAGAATCCGCACTGGAGCTGACTCTAACGGGTTTACTTGATGGTGGTGACAGAGTCGCCCCGGCTTGCCGTTGACGTTGTGAAGGCGGTGCAGGCGCCGGTGCCGGTCGCATTCGTGCGGTCGGTGCTGGCTCGCACGGCTTCCATACCTGAGGTCGCTGCCCGGCTGCCCGAGGGCCCATCCACCATGGCGGTAAGGATCACAGGCGATGGCGAGCTGCGCCGCCTCAACAAGACGTATGCGGGCCACGACGCCGTCACGGACGTACTTTCATTTGTCGGTTCCGGCGAACATGTGGGCGATCTCGCGATCTCGTGGGAGACAGTTGTCCGCCAGGCGAGCGAGTTCAAGCAGCCGCCCATGACCGAGCTGGCGCTGCTTTGCGTCCACGGCATGCTGCATCTCCTGGGCTGGGACCATGCGGCTTCCACAGAGCGGAAGGAGATGGTTCGCCTCACTGTTGCGGCCCTCGAGCTTTCGCACCTCCGGTTGCCTGCCGGCCGGCTCTGATCACCGCGTACACTCAACGACCTCCTCCCGATGAGGTGGGGACAGGTCTGCGGCGCTCGCCGCGGGCCGATTTGCGTCTATTCGGAGCTGGAATGAATCAGGAAGTGGTTCGAGAAGACCTTTTGATAGTGGGCCTGGGGAATCCGGAGTCGGACTACGCCGACACGCGCCACAACCTCGGCTTCGCGTGCGTACGGGAGGTCGGCAAACGGCTTGGAATCCAGGTCGACCGCAAACGTTGGCAGTCCCTGATCGGGCATTCCGAGGCGAAGGGCATCTGGTTGGTCCTGCCTCAGACCTATATGAACCTTTCGGGTCAGCCGGTGGCGAAGGCGGTGCGCGATCTCAACCTCACACCGAGCCGTGTGTGGGTGGTGCACGACGAGCTGGACCTACCCCTGTGCCGCGTGCGCCTCCGGCGGGGAGGCTCAGGCGCGGGCCATAACGGCGTGCTGTCCGTGATCAGCTCACTGGGAACCGAGGACTTTGTCCGCTTTCGGGTCGGCATCGGAAAGCCGGCGAGAAAGGGCTCTCCCGCGGGACGCAGCTACGTGCTTGGCCGCTTCACCAAGGTCGAGGCTGGGCGCATACCGACCATCGTCGACGGGGTGGCGACTGCTCTCGAGCTGGCCATCGAAGCGGGCCTCGAACGCGCCATGGAGAAGTACAACCGCCCGGGCGCGCTCGGCTGCGAGGAATTGAAATGACCTCTCTGTGGAAGTCTGCGGTCAAAGCCGCTCCGGGTGTGGAGCGTTGGCTCGACGGCGCCGCCTCGGAACTACGCGTCGGGAAGCTGCCCCGGCCGGCTTGGCCAATCGTCGCCGGCTCAATCGCCCGAGTGTGCGAAGCGCGCGGCCGCACCCTCCTCGTTCTGGTGTCATCGCCAGACCGCTTTGCCGACGAGCTTCGCCCGTGGCTCGCCGGCCGGCCGGAGACGCACGTTTTTGCCGAGGTCGCCGTGTCATTTCTGGAT
>DATCPU010000176.1:0-7794 GCA_036569925.1 Candidatus Dormiibacterota bacterium | reverse complement strand
ATGTGCTCCAGGCGCGCAACCCCAAGCTGGTGATGTGCTCGATCACTGGCTACGGACAGGATGGCCCGTTCGCATCGCGCGCGGGCCACGACCTCAACTACATGGCCCTTGCCGGCGCACTGGGACTTAACGGCGGACATGACGGTCCACCGGTGCCGCTGTCGCTGCAGGTGGCGGACATCGGCGGTGGCGGCCTCGCGCCCGCAGTCGCCATCCTGGCCGCGCTGGTGGAGGTCGGTCGCGCAGGCCGGGGCCGGTGGATCGACGCTTCGATGTTGGACGGAGCGGTGAGCTGGCTCACGCTGGTCCTTGCGGTGCACGGCATGGGCGAGCAAGTCGGACGCGGAAACCAGCGCCTGGGCGGCCGCTACCCGTGCTATCGCGTCTACGCATGCGAGGGCGGCGGCTTTTACAGCGTCGGCGCGCTCGAGCCCAAGTTCTGGGCCACCCTGTGTGACGCGATCGGTCGGCCTGACCTGCTCGACCAGCAATTCGCCGGCGGCGACGAGGGAGCCGGCGTGCACGAGGCCATGGAGTCCGTATTCCTCTCGCGAACGCGCACGGAATGGGAGCAGAAGCTCGAGGGCCTCGAGGTGTGCTGTGAGCCTGTGCTTGACCTCGATGAGGTCGTATCGCATCCACAGATCGTCGCGCGTGGGCTGCTGACCTCGACTCCGATGGGGCTCGAGGTAAGACCCGCGATTCCCCTTCGCGCGGATTGGAAGCGGTCCGCCGCGCCGAACCTGGGCGAGCACACGGCGGAGATCCTGTCGGAGGTCGGCGTCGACGCTGACCGCCTGGCGGCTCTCAAGCAGGCGGGAGCTGTCTAAGCTCGGGGGCCGGCAAGCGTCTCCCACAAATGCTCAACCTGCGCGCGCGTCTCCTCTCGGGTACCGCTGTTGTCGATGACGTGAGTTGCGCGGCCGCGCTTCTCGTCGATCGGCATCTGCGCGGCAATCACTTTGCCGGCTCGCTCGGCAGTGAAGCCGCGACCCCCCACGAGTCGCTCGACCTGGACGTCCTTCGGCACCCAGACGAGGATGGTCGTTGGAAAGAATGCTTCGAGGCCGTTCTCGAATAGAAGCGGAACGTCCTGGACGACGACTTCAGCGCCACGCTGCACTGCTTCAGCAGTCCGCGCGGCCATCCATTCGCGAACGAGCGGGTGGACTATCGCGTTAAGACGCCGGAGCGCGTCGAGATCTTTGAACACGAGCTCGCCCAACGCTCGGCGGTCTACCCGCCCATCGCGCACGTACTCATGGCCAAACTCCCGAACTACCGCCACAAATCCGGGCGTCCCAGGCTCATAGACGGCGTGGCCGGCTTCGTCCGCATCGACCACTTCGGCCCCCAGCTCTCGCAGGATGGCCGCCACGGTCGACTTCCCGGAACCGACGCCACCGGTGAGTCCGATGAGCTTCACGACTTACGATGTTGCATCAATGGCCGATGACGAAAGGTTCGATGCGGTTGTGGTCGGCGCCGGCCCTGCGGGCACGGCGGCTGCGATCACCATGGCGAAGGCGGGGCTGCAGGTGGCCCTCCTCGAGCGCGGCGCGAAGCCTGGTTCCAAGAACGTCATGGGCGGCATCCTCTACAACCACTACCTCGAGGAGATCGTAGGAGACAGCTGGAAGGAGGCGCCCCTCGAGCGCCCGATCATCGAAGAGCGCCGCTGGATCATGACGAAGGACGCCACGATCGGCATCGACTACAAGAACCTCCGCAACCGTGAGCACCCGCACTCCTACTCGGTGTTGCGTGCGAAGTTCGACGCTTGGTTTGCGGAGCAGGCTGAGAAGGCCGGTGCTGTGGTCGTTCCCGAGACAGTGGTCGAGCGGCTCATCGTCAAGAACGGCCACGTGGTCGGAGTCGGCACCGGTCGTGGCGACGATGTTTATGCGGACGTCGTCGTTATCTGCGAAGGCATCGGCCTTGGCACTGGCCTGTTGGAGAAGACGGAGATCAATGGCAAGCCTTTGCGTCGCAAGCTTCGACCCAACGAGGTCGCTATGGCCGTCAAGGAGATCATGCAGCTCGACTCGAGCATGATCGAGGAGCGCTTCAACTGCGATCCCGGCGAAGGTTGCTCGATCGAATGCTTCGGCGACTCGACGATGGGCATGTCGGGCTTCATGTTCATCTACACCAACAAGGACACGCTGTCGGTTGGAGGCGGCGCGTTGCTCAGCGAGTTCAACTCAACGCTGCGAAGCCCCAATGATTTGATGGAGCACTTCAAGCAGCATCCGGCCGTCAAGCCGCTGCTTCGCGGTGCCGAGACCGTCGAATACCTCGCCCACCTGATACCCGAAGGCGGGCATCGCGGGATTCCGAAAGTTTATGGACCTGGTTATTTGATATGCGGCGATGCGGCGATGCTGTCGAACCCCGTGCACCGCGAGGGATCGAACCTGGCCATGGTCTCAGGCAAGCTGGCGGGCGAAACGGTCGTCCACGCCAAAGAGGCCGGTGACTTCTCTGAGCGCAGGCTCGCGGAGTACAAGGGCAAGCTCGACCACTCCTGGATCATGGCCGACATGAAGAAGTACGACGGTGCGGTCCCCTTGCTCGAGCACAACCCGCAGATGCTCACCAAGTATCCGAAGGTGGCGGATCAGGCACTGGACGAGTTCTTCAGGGTGGACGGCGTTTCGAAGTGGCAGAAGCAGTCGAACATCCTGAAGATGGTCCGGAAAGAAGGGATGTTCAGAATGGGCTGGGACACGATGAAAGCCCTCTGGACCATGAAATAAGAAGGCGCGGGTGAGGCAGGCCTCCCCCGCGGAACCCCCTCCCTGCTAGCGACGATGGGAGGCGCTTGGAAAACGGACGTCTGGGTGACGGCCGGAGTAAATCCGGCCTTATTGCGACCTTTGGGTTCCTGTTTTTATTGAAGGCGCGGGGGAAGCAGGCCTCGAGTTACGCCTTGGCCACTGCGACACGCACCGTGTGATATCCGCTGGAACCGCTTGTGTAGCTGGCCGCATTAGCCGAGGTCTGGAGGGCTCCAGTTTTGTCGGTGGCCCTGACCTCCAGCGTGTAAGCACCCTCAGCCGCGGGAGTCCACTCGCTCTGCCAGACCACCCAGGTGAGCGGCGAAAGCGGCGGTGGGAAAGCCGCCTCCGTCCAGGTCTTCCCGGCGTCGGTGCTGTACTCAACCTTGGAGATGCCGCGGCTGCCCGCAAAAGCCACACCGGCCACCAGCACCGGGCCGAGCTTCGCAATGTCCCCATCACGAGGCACATCGAACCGGGACATGGTCTTGACCACCGCGTTGTGGTCCCATCCCTGTTGCTCCCAGAACCCGCCGCTCTCGTGATCGACAACGCTGATCGAGTCGAGCCACTTCGGGCCCTTCATTCCGTAGTGCCCCGGAATCAGCATTCGAGCAGGAAAGCCATGCGGCCCGGGCAGCGGTCCCCCGTCGAGCTCGTAGGCGACCAGGATCTCAGGAGCCGCCTGGATGAGACTCATCGGCAGGCTCTCCTGGTAGTCGTCTCGTGCTTTGAATGCGACCCAGGTTCCAGCTGCCTGCGGGCCGGCCATCGCGAGCAGGTCCCGCAGGCTCACCCCCGCGAAATCTCCGGTGCTTATCTGCGGGCCGCCGACATCGTTGCTGATGCATTCAAGGGTCACGTACTCGCGAGTCTTCGGCAGACCCTGGAGGTCCGTGAGCGACAGCGACAAAGGCTTGTCTACCATGCCCCCGACTGAAAGGTGCCAGCCCGACGCAGGGATCGATGGATCGACAAAGTTCTTGGAAACGTAATAGAAGTCGGTGACCGGAGTGATCTGCGGCGAGATGCCGCTGAGGCCCGAACCCGCAGCTTTGAAGATCGCGTCGTACCAGCCTGGGAGCAGCCGGAAGGCCAGCACCCCAAGGCTCACGACCCCGATGGTCACCGGCAGGACGCTGAGCAGGCGCCGGCGCCCGACGTCGGTCGCCGCCTCAGGGGCGGCGGGATCGCCTCCGAGCTGCAGCACCACGCCGTAAATCGCGAACAATGCCGCCCAGATCAGGGGCGTTGTCGCGCTGTCGGCGAGCCCAAGAAACCCGCTGCCCGAGATGGGCAACAGGATCGCGACCACGACCACCCAACCGATGGCGGCAAAGGCGAGAGCGGAATGTTGCGAATGCCAGATTCGGCTCGTCCACCCCCACGCAGCGCCCAGCAATCCAAGGCCCACGACCATGGCGACGATCAGCCCAAGCTCCTCGACGACCTTGCCCGCGTGCTGGAGGGTGTCGATGAGAAATCCGAACACGAACCCCGGCATGATGGCCAGAAGGGGTTGGTTGAGCAGCTGCGGGAGCGGTTTCAGGCCCAATAGAAGGCTCGCCAGGTACATCAGCGTCACGAGCACAAGGCCGGCGAGCACCCCCCATCCGAAGCCGCGCACCGCTGCGCGGCGGCCGCTCACTGACTTGCTCATCTCGACTGGTTTACCACCTGTAGATACTTCGGCGCATTTCAAGAACGCCATAGCGAGCCGACGGGCGGCCGCGGGCAATACAATCGATTGACGCCGTGCCCCCACCGATTGGCGCTGATGATCTCTACCGATTTCGCTGGATCGACCACGTCCGCCTGAGCCCCGACGGTGAGCGAGTTGCTTACCAGCTGAGCTCCCCCGATGCGGAGTCGCGTCAAACCAGGAGCCGCATTGTGATCAGGCGCCTCCTGGACCAAGAGCCGGTCGACGCCACGGGCGCAGCGCGCCGGGATCATTCACCAGAGTGGTCACCTGACGGCCGTAGGATCGCGTTCGCCAGCCGCCGAGGCGCCGCCGACCAGGTCTTGGTGCTCGATGTGGCGGCGGGTGGAAATGCAGTTCAGCTGTCATCGCTACCCGAGGGCGCGTCAAGCCCGGCTTGGTCGCCTGACGGCAAGAGCGTCGCGTTCATCGGCGTCGTCCTGTCGGATCCCGACGCGGTCGTGGACGATCCGAGGCCGCCCGACAACAAGGACCAGCTGAGACGATCGCCCGTGGTCAGGGTGGCGCGGCGACTGGACTACAAGCACGATGGCCAGGGGTTCGTCGACGGACGCAACCACCACCTGTTCGTCGTGCCTGCGGACGGCGGCGAGGCGAAGCAGCTGACGAACGGTGTATGGGATGTCACGGGTTTCGACTGGTCGCCTGACAGCTCGAGGCTTGCAGTCACCGGAAACGCCGAGCCGAACTCAGATCTGCAGCGCGAGCTCGACCTCTATGTCGTAGACCTCGCGGGTGATCGAACCAAGATCGCCGGCGGCTTCTACCTGAGCACGCCATCGTGGTCCCCTAAAGGCGACATCATCGCGTTCGTTGCACCCAACGGCCTCGAAGCCGGGCTCATCGAGCGGTTATGGGTGGTGCCGTCCTCGGGTGGCAGTCCACGCTGCCTCACCTTGTCGCTCGACCAATCGGTCGGCGACACCATCATCACCGACATGCGCGGGGGCCACGGGGTCCGCGTCTGCTGGTCCAAGGACGGCGGTCGCGTGTACTTTCTCTCCAGCGGCCCGGGGGTCACGGGCCTGTATTCGTGCGACCTGGATGGAAACCTGTGGCCGGAGGCCGGTGGCACGCGCCGAATATATGACTTCGACGTCGCCTCGGGGATCTTTGCGTTCTGCGCCTCCGACCCGAGCAACCCGGGCGAGCTTCACCTGGTCGCCAACGGGGCCGAGGCCCGGCTGACCGACCTCAATCCATGGCTTCGCGATCGCTACATCGCCCAGCCTGAGCGCCACCAGTTCACCGCCCCCGACGGATGGGGCATCGAGGGTTGGCTCCTCAAGCCGGAGAGCTTCGACCCCGGCCGCATGCATCCGCTGGTCCTCGAGGTGCACGGGGGCCCGCACGGGCAGTACGGATGGGCCTTCTTCCACGAGCTCCAGATCCTCGCTGGAATGGGCTACATGGTGCTGTATGCCAACCCTCGAGGCTCCGACGGATACGGGGAGCGCTTCAGGGGCGAGGTGGTTCGAGACTGGGGCGGCAAGGACTTTATCGACCTCATGGCGGCACTCGACCAGACCATTGAACATGTAGGGGCGGTGGACACCAGCCGCCTTGGCATCGGTGGCGGCTCTTATGGCGGCTTCATGACCAACTGGGCGATCGGCCAGACGGATCGCTTCGCCGCTGCAGTCGCCATGCGGTCGATCTCCAACCTGGTCAGCGAGTATGCGCAGCACGACATCGTCATCTGGGGCTCGCTCGAGCTGGGGCCGCCGCCATACCCAGACCTGGATGAGCTCTGGCGGCGCTCGCCGATTCGCTACGTCCAGAACATCAAGACGCCCCTTCTCCTGACCTGCGGCGAGATGGACCTCCGGTGCGCCATCTCGCAGTCCGAGGAGATGTTTGGCGCGATGCGGCTGCTCGGCAAGACCGTCGAGCTCGCGCGATTCCCTGACGAGTCGCACGATCTTTCGCGCAGCGGTCGACCTGATCGCCGTGTCGAACGCCTGCGACGAATCGGAGGCTGGTTCGAGCGATTCATGGGCACTGCGGCGGCGGACAGGCCGCTGGAGGCCCCGGCCGACGCAACGGAGGCGACGGCCGAGCCGGCCGAAGGCGTCGCCCAGCTGGTCGCCGCAGCCTCCCAACAAGTCGACGCAGTCGCCGAGCAGATCGAAGCCGAGGCTCCGCCGGTCGAGACGGAGGCCGCGACCCAGGTGCTGGCCACCCGAAGCCTTGACACTCTGCATGTGGACGAACCGGCTGTCGGCGCCGAGCCGCAGGTCGTCGAGTCCGAGGTGGCCGTAGAGCCTGTGGATGTTGCCGAGCCCGGGGCAGCCCCTGGCGAGGGCGCTGCGGAACCCGTGGCTGCCGCTGAGCGGGAGCCGGAGGTCGCCCCGCCACCGCTGTCGTCCGAGCCAGCGCCGGCACCGTCCGCCGAGCCAGAGCCGGTGCCCACTGTGGCCGACCTCTGGCAGCAGGTCGTGCCCGCGCCGGCCGTCGTTGACGAGTGGAAGGCAACTGTCCCGCCGCCAGTCGAGCCGGCGATCGAGGAGCTCGCGCCCGTGTTCCCCGAACCAGAACCGCTGTTCCCCCAACCTGAGGTTGCAGCCCCTGAGCCGGTCGCTGCCGTCGCTCCGCCTCCCGTCTCCGAGCCTGAGCCCCAACCGGCGCCGGTCTCAGCTTCGGCAGCCGCTCCTGCCCAGGATCCTGTCGCCCAGACGGTCGTCGCTTGGCCGCATCCCAGCTCGACGGAGGCGCCCAGCAATGGCGGGCCACCTTCGCAGTCTCAGTCCGCGTTCTCAGAGGAGGCGACGTCGATCATTCCGGCGTGGCAACCGTCAGATGCCCCGCCCGAGTCGAAGCGGACGGTGTCGCTTCAGGCGGTCCCGCCCGAGGTGATCGCGGCTGGGGCCGGATTCCCCGCCAAGCTCACATTCGAATCAGGACCTTTCGCGGGCCGGATCGTGGCGCTGCCCAACCAGACGGTGACGTTCGGCCGAGCGCCGGACAACGACGTCGTCGTCGGCGACGCTGCCACGTCGGGCCGTCACGGGCGGATCGAGGTACGCGGCGGCGCGTTCTGGATCAGCGATCTCGGGAGCACCAACGGCACGCTCGTCAACGGCGAGCCCGTAATCGAAAGGCAGCTGAACCACGGCGACTTGATAGCGATCGGGCAAAACACGATCCGCTTTACCCTCGAAAAATAAGAGGGAACCAGACTGTTCCCTCTTATCGACGGGCGCTTCGCGCGCGTCTGAACACCCTCCCGGGATGGGATCTATTACGAACTAGTTTCTCAACGCGACGCTTGGGATCAGCTCAGACAAAGTC
>DATCPU010000175.1:0-5479 GCA_036569925.1 Candidatus Dormiibacterota bacterium | reverse complement strand
CCGGCGACGCAGCAAGCCTTGCGCGCCAGCGACTGGCGCGGCAGGAGATCGGCCTTGGCCAGAGCGCCGTGGCGCTCGAGCTCGAGCGGCCGTTGGGTGAACGGCTTCTGATGCCGTTGCGAAGGTGGTTCACGGTGCAGGTGATTCGCCTGACGCCGGCTGCGCAAGCGGCTACCTTCCGGCGCCACCTCGATTTCGTCGGCGCCCCCCTCGGCCTCGACCCCGCTGGATTGCAGATCCTGCGAATTGCGGGCGCGGCGACTTTCGGCACCATCGGCGTGGCGCTGGGGGTCTTCATCGGATCGCCGGTGGCGCTGGGCGTCGCCCTGCTGGCAGGGGCGGCGTTTGGCTTCTACCTTCCTGTGCTCTGGCTGAACCAGCTGGTGCGTCAGCGGCGCGCCGAGCTCGAGAGCGCGCTGCCCAACGCGTTGGATGTGGTCGCCATCAGCATGGAGGCCGGCCTCGGCCTCGACCGGGCGCTCGAGCAGCTCGTCCGCCACCAGGAGGGACCGCTCACACTGCTGGTCGCGCGAGCGTTGCGCGAGATCGAGCTCGGCCGGCCGCGCGCGGAAGCGCTCGAAGAGATGGCCCAGGCGACAGGCATCGAGGACTTCGTCGCGCTTGTGCGCTCGATCATCCATGCGGAGCGCACGGGCGTCCCCATCGCCCGCACAATTGCGGCTCATTCAGCGCAGATGCGGGTCAAACGGCGCCTGCGCATTCGTGCTGAAGCTGCACAGGCTTCGCTGAAGATCCTTCTGCCCACCGTCGGCTGTGTGTTCCCGACGTTATGGCTGATTCTGCTGGGTCCGGCCCTACTGGTCGTCCTCGCTATCAAACACTAAGAAGGGATTTGCGCGCTTTTCGCGCCCGATGGTGCTTGCCGGGCCGTGTCCGCTGTGGACGACGCTGTCGTCAGGCTGCGACAGCAGCTTGCTCTTGATGCCCGCCAGCAGCGCGCGGCTGTCCGAGTTCTTGAAGTCGGACCGACCGATAGAGCCGGCGAACAGCGCATCGCCGGTGAAAAGCAAGTTCCCGATCTTCAGGGTCACGCCGCCAGGACTGTGCCCGGGCGTATGCAGAACTTCGAAGTCGAGCGAACCTGCGCGGTAGTGCTCCCCTTCGGTGAGCGGTTCGAGATTGCCCACCGGGTCCGCCTCGACGGCGAACTCTGCCCGCAATGGCTTGCCTGCGGCCAGCCCTGAGCGCTCGGCTTCGTGGACAGCGACGGGGATCACCCCAAACTCCTCGATCAGCGCCGGCAAACCTGCGATGTGGTCGACGTCGGTGTGAGTGAGCAGGATCGCTCGGACCCTTGCGCCGCTCTTCTTCGCAATGTCGATGACGAGATCCGGTTCGAAGTTCGCGTCGATGATCACTGCATCTTTGGTTTCGTCGTCGATGACGAGGTAAGAGTTGGTCCCGAACCTCCTATCAGCCGTGGCTTCGACGCGGACGCTCACGCGAGACTCTTGCGAAGTATCAGGTGGCTCCCAGCCTCGTGATACGGCTCGAAGCCGGCGCGAAGAAACATCGCTAGGGGCCCGCGATAGTTCGATTGCGGTGAATCCTCGGAGCGTCGCGGGTAGCCCTCGACTGCCTTGGCGCCACGAGCTCGAAGGTTGTCGATTGCACTGTCCAGCAGCATGGACGCGACGCCGTGGCCGCGGTAAGGCGCGGCGATCACGAAGCAGGCGACCGATCCGACACCGTCGTGGTCGGTTAGGTCCAGGTTGAGCTTGCGAACCATACCCGCGAGCCGAATCGTCTCACCGTAGTTGCACCATCCGATCGGCTTGTCGCCCTCGTATGCGAGCAATCCTGTCACGCTGCCGCGCTTGATCGATTCATACATCTCGCGGCGGTTGTCGCCGGCAGTGCGTGCCGCCCACTGGTCATCGTCCTCGGTGCGATGCGTCTCAATGCAGTAGCACGACTGCCATTCCGGAAAATCCCGGAAAGCGTGATTGTCAAAGAATTCCAGGTAGTCGGACGCTCGCTCCGGAGTGACCATCCGCACTTCGATCGGGCCGATGCTGTCCAGCCGCTGAAGCCCCGCACGGGCGACAGGATCGGCCGCCAGGCGTAAGCCCTGGAGCTGGGCATCGGCCTCTGAGGCGAGCAGGCGCTCCGCCGGCGCTTCTGCGTCCCAACGCATCGTGACGTGGCATCGGCCACCGTGTTCGGCCAGCTCCCAGGTGACCGCATGGGGCGCGGCAGCCGCGAACACCGGCGCGAACATGAAACGCGTTTTCAGGACCAGCCGCGCCGGCGGCTCGACCTCGATCACCTCCGACTCCTCTGCGATGTTGCCCTGGATGTCAAACCACTTGACGTGAGATCCGGCCGCGAACTCTCCTTGTGGGCTCAGGCGGTAGTACCAGTCGTGACGGCCCTCACCGACCAGAAGTCTCCAGACGGCATCTCGACCAACGTCGATTTCGATGGACCGCGATCCTGTCGTCACGACGCCTCCCGTGCCACTGTGTGCACGTCCTTCACGCCTTCGAGCTTCTCCATCACGCGCGAAAGCTGAGCCAGCGAGTCGATCTCAACAGTCGCCGACACGACCGCTGTCTTGTCGTCGTAGACGTGGACCTCGAGCGCCGACATATTGACCCGGTTCTCGGCCACCACCGTCGCAATATCACGCAGCAGGCCCTGCCTGTCCCATGCCTCGATCTTGATGTCGACGGGGTACAGGTGCGTCGCCTCCGCGTCCCAGTCCACGGGCACGACCCGCGCACGGTCCTGAGCGTTGACTGCATTGATGCAGTCGGCTCTGTGCACGGTGACGCCACGCCCGCGCGTCGTGTAGCCCGCGATCGCATCTCCAGGCACGGGCTGGCAGCACGGCGCGATCTTCGTAAGCACGCCCTTTTCGCCACGTACCAGCACACGCGGCGTGGGCTGGACGTTGGGTATTAGCGGGATCGATCGAAGGTCGCCGTCCGCGGCACCCGTGCTGAGAGCCATGCGCATCACAACCGCGTGCGGCGAAAGGTCTCCATATCCGATCGCAGCGAGGAAATCGTCGATCGCGTTGTAGTGGTGAAGGCTTGAGATCTCGAGCAGCTTTGCGTCGGGCAGGTCCCCGAGGTTCACGCGATGCATGCGCTGCAGCTCCTTGTCCAGGAGGTCGCGCCCCTTGCCGACGTTCTCTTCACGCCGCTGGCTCTTGAACCACTTCCTGATGCGCTCTTTGGCCGAGGCGCTCTTGACGAAGTTGAGCCAGTCGCGGCTGGGACCGTGAGGCGCCTTCGAGGTCAGGATCTCGACGATCTCGCCGTTCTTCAGCGGGTAATCGAGAGGCACCATGCGGCCATTGGCCTTGGCGCCGATGCACCGGTGGCCGACCTCGGTGTGGATGCGGTACGCGAAGTCCACTGGGGTAGACCCGGCCGGCAGGTTCAGAACCTCGCCCTTCGGAGTGAAGACGTAAACCTCGTCCTGGAAAAGGTCCACCTTGACCGTGTCGAGGAACGACTCGGCGTCACCCACCTCGTTCTGCCACTCCAGCAGGCTGCGGAGCCACGACAGCTTCTGGTCGAAGCTGGCGTCCTTACCCCCCTCCTTGTACGCCCAGTGCGCCGCTACGCCGAACTCCGCGATGCGGTGCATCTCGTGGGTGCGGATCTGGATCTCGATCGGCTCACCCGTGTGCGTGATCACTGTGGTGTGGAGGGACTGGTAGCCGTTGGACTTGGGCATCGCGACGTAGTCCTTGAAACGGCCGGGCACCGGCTTCCACAGCGAGTGGACGACGCCGAGCACCCCGTAACAGTCGCGCACGGATTCGACCTGCACCCGAATCGCGGACAGGTCGTAGATCTCGGTGAAGTCCTTGTTTTCCTTCGTCATCTTCTGCCAGACCGAATAGATGTGCTTCGGGCGGCCCGTGATCTCGGCGTTGATGCCCACGCCTTCGAGCTCGCGCGCGAGGATCTCCCGGAGGTCCGATACCAGAGCCTCGCGTTCGCCGCGCTTGCGAAAGATCCGCTTCGCGACGTCGTCATACGCCTCCGGCTCCAGATACCGAAACGCGAGGTCTTCGAGCTCCCACTTGACTTGTCCGATACCGAGCCGGTGCGCGAGGGGCGCGTAGATGTCCAGGGTCTCGCGGGAGATCTTGCGGCGCTTCACATCAGCCAGCGGTTCCAGGGTGCGCATGTTGTGCAGCCGGTCGGCCAGCTTGATGAGGACGACCCGCAGGTCCTCCGCCATCGCGACCATCATCTTGCGGATGTTCTCCGCCTGCTGCTGCTGGTCGGATCGCAGCGAGATCCGACCGAGCTTGGTCACGCCTTCGACCAGCCTGGCCACCTCGGGACCGAACTCGGTCTCCACCTCCTCGGCGGTGAGCGCGGTGTCCTCGACCGTGTCGTGGAGCAGAGCCGCCGCGATGGTGGCCGCGTCGAGCTCGAGGTCGGCGAGGATCGCTGCCACCTCCATCGGATGGTTTACATAGTCCTCGCCCGACAGCCGGCGCTGGCCCGTGTGCGCCTTAGCCGCGCGCTCGTACGCCCTCTTGACGATCTCCCTGTCGGGCGCCTCGAGATGGTCGGCGATGCGCAGAAGCTCTGAAACTGTCACGTGGTCACTCGAACAAGAGTTTAGGAGAGGTTTGGGGGAGGCCCATCCCGGTGCGGCGCGCGCAAAGCGGCGATAAGGTTCCGGACTTACTGATCGCTGCCTAGACTTAGCCGGCTACATGAATTCCGATCGCGCAACATTTATCACCCGCATCGCACTCTCCGCAGCCACCGCAATCCTGATCCTGGCCGGCGCCACGCTCAACGTGAACGGTCGCGTCGGACAATCCGCCTTCCTGGCTGCCTTCGCGGGGCTGCTCGCATTGCTGGCGGGAGCCTTGAACCGGACCTGGAAGGCGGCGGTCCCTCTCGGCATCGCCGCCATCGTCGTGTCAGTGATAACCCCGGACTTCAGCGTCTTCGACATCGGCGGCCTGGCACTGCTGGCCCTTGGCGGCTTTGCCGGAGGCCTTGCGTACCGCAACTTCACCGACGCGATGCGCCGGCAGCTTGACGACATGAAGCAATTGAACAGCCAGCTCGAGGAGAAGCATCGGGCGTTCCTGGCGGCCACGTCGGATGCCGACAGCGGGGCCCTGCCTGGAGACGTGGCTGCATTGACTGCGAACATCGCTCACCAGATCGGCTCTGCTTTCGCCTGCTACTTCCTTGCCTCGCCGGACGGCAAGCAATTCGTGCCTCAGCCACCCGGCATCGGGCTTGAGCGCCTGCACCCGCAGCCCGTCAATCGGGTGCCGGGCGGGGCGGGCCCGCTGACCGCGGCGATGGAGGCGGGCCAGGAGTTCGTGGGGCGGGACGACAGCGGTTTGCGCGAGCTCGCTCACTATCTTCCTGAGGACCTCCAGGTCGAGAGCCTGATGGCGGTGCCGATGCCGATCGGGGAGCACATCGGTGGATTCGTCCTTCTCGGCAACAAACCTGGAGGC
>DATCPU010000174.1:0-3362 GCA_036569925.1 Candidatus Dormiibacterota bacterium | reverse complement strand
CCGCCGAGCCGATCCCTTACCGCCAGGAGGTGATCGATGCGTTCAAGGCGGGCCTCGGCTTTGAGCTCACGAAAGCGCAGCGGCGCTCCGCCTGGGAGGCGTTCAAGGACATGGATCGTCAGGAGCCGATGAACCGGCTTCTAAACGGCGACGTCGGATCGGGCAAGACCGCGGTGGCGGCGGCATGCGCGGCGATGGCGCATGCGGCCGGCTTTCAAACCGTCGTGATGGCGCCCACCGAGATCCTGGCGCGCCAGCACCTGCACAAGTTCCGTGTGTACCTCGAGGAGAGCTTCCCAGGCCTTACGGTCGAGCTCCTTATCAGCGGCCAGAACGCGGCGGAGCGCCGGCGCGTGAGGTCCGCTGCAGCGTCGGGCCACTGCGCCCTCGTCGTCGGCACCCACGCGTTGATTGAAGAGGACGTTGAATTCGCCAACCTCGGGCTTGCGATAGTTGATGAGCAGCACCGGTTTGGGACGCGGCAACGAGAGCTGTTGCGCGCGAAGGGTCGTGGCCGCCCGCACTTCATGGCCATGACCGCCACGCCGATCCCGCGGACCCTCGCGCTTGCGCTCTACGGCGAGATGTCCGTCTCGATCATCGATGAGATGCCACCCGGCCGCTCGCCCGTGCAGACAGAGGTTGTGGCGCCCGGTGGCCGCAGGCGCGCATACGACCTTGTGCGCGAGCAGGTGCGCCTCGGCCGCCAGGCCTTCGTGATCTGCCCTCTGATCGAGGAATCGGACGCACTGGTGGCGCGGTCGGCGACCGCCGAGTTCGAGCGTCTAAAGGCAGAAGTCTTTCCGGACCTACAGATGGGCCTCGTGCATGGGCGACTGAAGAACAAGGATGAGGTGATGAGCGCTTTCGTCACCGGCGACATCCAGGTCCTGGTCGCCACCGCGGTCGTGGAGGTGGGCGTCGACGTGCCCAACGCCACGGTGATGATGATCGAAGGCGCTGAGCGGTTTGGGCTGGCGCAGCTCCACCAGTTTCGCGGTCGAGTCGGTCGAGGTTCAGGCCAGAGCCACTGCCTGCTGCTGTCCGACGACTCTTCGGACCTGACGCTGGAACGCCTTGAGCTGCTCACACGAATCCGCGACGGGTTCAGGCTCGCGGAGGAGGACCTTCGCATCCGGGGGATGGGGGAGCTCATGGGCCCGCGACAGCACGGTATGTCGGACGTCGCGATGCAGGCCCTGGAGCAGCCCGAGCTGCTCAGCGAGGTGCGCGAAGAGGCGCAACGCGTGTTGGCAGCGGATCCAGGCTTCGCGAATCACCCTGAGCTCAGGGCGGCCGTCGCCAACCGGCTCGACCAAACCTCGATCAGCTAAATTGCGCTAGTGCCTGAGTCGCCATTTGTCGTCGAGCTGACCCGCGATCTCATCCGCCTCGACACCACCAACCCGCCCGGTCAGGAGGACATCGCGGTCGAGCTGATCGAGAGGGTTCTCGACGAGGCCTGCATCTCGAGCGCGCGTTACGAGAACGCGCGCGGCCGCTCCAACCTGGTGGCGCGATTGAAAGGCAGGGGAGAGGCGCCTCCCTTCCTGCTGCAGGGCCATGTCGACGTGGTGACCACGGTCAACCAGGAGTGGGCGCACGAGCCGTTTGGCGGCGAGATCGTGGACGGTTACCTATGGGGCAGAGGCGCGCTGGACATGAAGGGTGGCGTGGCGATGATGGTCACCGCGATGCTGCAGGCCAAGGCGAAAGACGGAGCCCCCGGCGACCTCATCCTCGCGGTGCTCGCGGACGAGGAGGCCGGAGGGAACCAGGGCGCGAAGTTTCTCGTCGAAAAGCACCCCGACCTTTTCAAAGGCATCAAGCACGGAATCGGTGAGTCCGGCGGTGTGGTGCAGCACCTTGGTGGCAAGCGCTTCTACCCGATCATGGTTTCAGAAAAGCGTGGATGTCAGATCCTCGCCACGCTGAGGGGCCCTGGCGGGCATGGCTCGATCCCGACCCATGGTGGCGCCATGTCGAAGCTGGGTGTGCTGCTGACTACGCTCGACACCGCGAGGTTGCCGGTGCACATCACCCCGCCCGTAAGGCTGCTGCTCGAGGGGATGCGCGATGCGCTCGATGAGCCCTGGAAGCAGCGCATCGGCTCGCTGCTCGACCCTGTGCTGGCAGACGCCACGCTCTCCGAGCTCGGCCCGCTCGGTCGCAACCTCGACGCGGCTCTGCACAACACAGTCAACGCCATGATCGTCACCGGCGGATTGAAGGTGAACGTGATCCCGAGCGAGGTATCTGTTCAGCTGGACGGAAGGCTGCTTCCTGGCTTCGGTCCCGAGGACATGCTGAGGGAGCTTCGCCAGGTGGTCGGCCCCGATCCAGAGCTCGAGGTGCAGCTTGTTGGCCCGGCGCAGCCGGAGGTCGACCTCTCGCAGTTCGACCTGCTCGCTTCAATCCTCCGCGAGGCTGATCCAGGCTGCGTGCCCGTTCCGTTCCTCGTCACCGGAGGCACCGATGCGCGCCATTTTGCGAGGCTCGGCATCCGCACGTATGGGTTCCTGCCGCTGAACAATCCGGCCGACTTCAACGGCTCGACCACCATCCATGCCGCCGACGAGCGGGTCCCGGTCAGCGCTTTGGAGTTCGGCGCGCACTGCGTTTACGAGGCGGTGATGCGCTACCGGGGCTAGGCCCCCTCTCCCCAACGGAGAGAGGGTTGGGGAGAGGGGCGTCTCCAGGCACGACTGGGGTATAAGCCGCCGTCAACATGCCGAAGTACGTCGGCGCTTCGTACGACACAAGCCTTCCCTTCCAGCCATTGCCGGTCGCCCCGTGCAGGATCAGCATCTGCCACCAGCTGTCGGCTTTCGCGCTTTCGACCAGGTCCAGCCGGATGCCCGCAAGACGATCCAGGTGATCGGCGCGGACGAGCTCGCAGATCAGCTCGTCGTATTGCTTGGCCGCCGGATCGAAGCCATACGGGCCCTGCGGGTCGTGGGCGTGCCCGTGGTCCGCGCTCGCGATGAACGCGACCCGCAGCCCCGATTCGGTCGCCGCCTGGGCGACGGCGGCTCCGGCCTTGATGTGTTCCGCGGCTGAGAGATCCCGGGCTGGGGTCATCACGACTATCGGGATTGGGGGGTCCGCGCGCCCGCCCATGAACCACAGCGGAATCAGGACTCCCCAGTCCATTGGCGCGACCGCTTCGGCTGGGTCGTTGCCGCCAAAGCTGATGCCGGAAGACGGCACCCCGTCCGCGAGAAGCGCTTTGAGCAGCAGCCAGGCAAGCGTCAGCTCCGTCGGCACGTCGAGCGCAATCGATGCGGGCGCCCCGGCGAGATGACCCGCGACGCGGCCCGCGACCACCACCCCCATCGAGCCGGGGATGTGAACGTTGTGTG
>DATCPU010000173.1:0-4008 GCA_036569925.1 Candidatus Dormiibacterota bacterium | reverse complement strand
GTTGTGAAGGACGTGTGATGGCCGAGATCCGATCCAGATGAGTCGCGCGACTCCGACGGCGAGCGCTCGCGAGCTGACCAGGCAGCGGCTCTCGCTGCGCGAGATGTTGCGCGCGGCCGGCCCCGGCCTCATCAGCGGCGGCGCTGACAACGACCCGGCCGGAATCGCGACATATTCCATAGTTGGAGCGACCGTCGGCTTTGCACAGAATTGGCTCCTGCTCCTTTCCACCCCGATGCTCATCGTCATCCAGCAAATGTCTGCCAAGGTGGCGAATGTCACGAAGACCGATCTGGCAACGTTGCTGCGCACAACGTTTGGCGCCCGGGTGGCCACGCCCGCGGTGCTCCTGATGGTTATCGCCAACGTCATCACCATGGGCGCCGACCTCCTGGCCATGGGAGCGGCGTTCGAGCTGCTGACTGGCATCAAGTTCATCTACTGGATCGTTCCGCTCGCCGCCGTGATGGCGATCGTCACGATCTTCGCCGACTACAAGGTGCTGAGCAAATACCTGCTTTGGCTGGTGGCGGTCTTTGCCACGTACATTCTGGCGGCCTTCCTGTCGCGGCCCAATTGGGGCGCCGTTCTTCGCAGCACCGTAGTTCCGCAGCTGAGCTTCAGCGCCGACTATCTCCTCGGTGCCGTTGCACTCCTTGGCACCACGATCACGCCTTATCTGTTTTTCTGGCAGGCCAGCGGCGAGATTGAGGAGAAGCGGGGAGTCCAGGGTATAAGCCGGCGCAACGTCGACATCGCCGCCGGCATGGTGTGGTCGAACCTCACGGCGTTCTCAATCATCGTTGCCACTGGTGCGGTGCTGTTTTCGCATCACACCGCGATCAGCACCGCCGCCGATGCGGCGCGGGCCCTCGAGCCTGTCGCCGGCCCGTACGCAAAAGTTCTGTTCGCCGTCGGTGTGATCGGTGCGGGTCTCCTGGCGATCCCGGTCCTCGCCGCATCGGCGTCGTTTGGAGTTGCAGGCCTCGCGGGATGGAGACGCGGGCTCGGCCGCCATGCCAAGAACGCACCGCAGTTCTACATCGTCATCGGCGTTTCATTTCTGATTGCCATGGAGCTCGCAGTCTCCTCCGTCAACCCCATCAAAGCGTTGTTCTACTCGCAGGTTCTTGATGGCCTGATCGCGCCGGTGCTCATCATCCTCCTGCTGCTCCTCACCTCGAGCCGAAAGCTGATGGGCGATTTCGTCAACGGGCTGCCCACCAAGGTGATCGGATGGGCAGCGGCCTTCGTGATGATCCTGGCTGACGTGGCGGTCGTTTATCAGGTCGCGACCAAGGGCCTGCCCGCCTGATCGCGCCGGTGGTCGGGTCGCTGTCGAAGTTCGGGCGTTGTCTTGTTGGAACCAAGCTGTGCAATCCACTGTGAACGGCCACCAGGACAGCACCGCCACTCGCACGTCGTCGCGCGACATTGCCGCAGACGTGATGCAAGGCGTGCAGCGCCTTGTCAGCCTCGAGGTCGCGCTGGCGAAACAGGAGCTGAAGGAGATCGCGATCCGCAACCTGATTGCGGCGGCCTGCATGGCCATCGCGGGCCTCCTCGCGATCCTGGCGGTCCTCGTCGCAATTCCGGTGCTGATCGTGGAGCTGCTGCCTTGGCACTGGCAGGCTGCGCTCGTCTGGGCTGTCGCCTACGCACTGGTCGCCACCGGCCTGGCCCTTTACGGCAAATCGAGGCTCAGCCTGCGAATGCCGAGCCGGACCATTGAAAGCCTCAAGGAGAACAAGGAATGGGCGCTTCATCAGCTGAGATCGACCAAGAGATAAAAGACACGCGCGGCGAGCTTGACAAGAACCTCCAGGTGCTCGAACGTCGCGCCGCGCGGGGTGCTCGCGTGTACGGGCTCATCGCCGCAGGCGTCGCGGTAGGAGTCGGCGCTGTTGTCGTTGGCGTCCTCGTCTACCGACGCCGGCGGCAGAAGCGCGTCGCCAAACAGCTTCACCACGTCGTGTTTGACTCGCTTCGGGACCTTCCGGAAAGCGTGAAGAACAAGTTGAAGAAGAACCTGCCGGTGACAGTCGTGATCGGCGAGCGAGCTGACGAAACGAACGGGGGCAACCCGTGGAGCGCGATGGCGGCGAAGATCGCGCCGACTCTGGTCGGGTCCGCCACGGGCGCGGTCATGGCGCGCTTGCGAGGCACTCCCACTGAAGGTGTTGCGGCTGAATAACCTCCTCCGGCGAGTCCGCTCGTGGACGCCGGTGCGGGTGCTCAGCGCCTACGGGGCCAGCCAGGCCGGCAACTACGCAGCGGCGCTCGCCTTTGCGGGCTTCCTTGCGATGTTCCCGATGATGCTGGGGGCCTTGTCAGTGGTTGGCTTCCTGATCCGAGACACGGCCACAGAGGCCAGGTTCGCTCACCTCCTGGTTCAGATGTTTCCCAACACCGCCCAGGTGCAGCTGATGGCCGTGTTGACCGGTGTCAAGCAGTCCGCTGGCTGGCTGGGCCTGCTTTCGCTGGGCGGCCTTATCTGGTCGGCGAGCGGAATTTTCTCAGCGATGGAGTTTGCGCTCACGCAGATCTTCGGCACCAAGCAACGAAGCATGTTGAGGCAGAAGGGGATGGGGCTTGTGATGATGCTCCTGCTCGTGGTGGCGATCGTGGCCACGGTCGCGACCAACTCGATAGTCAACCTGTTCCCGATGGCCTGGCTGGTCAGCCTTCTGATCGGAGCCATCGTGATGGTGACGATGCTTGTCCTCCTGTACAGGTTCGTGCCCAACCGCACGTTCAAATTCAGGGATGCCCTTCCCGGAGCGGTGCTCGCTGGGAGCTTGATCGAGGTCCTGACCCTGGTCTTTCCGCTTTACCAACGGTTGTCCCACGGCTTCAACACTTACGGCGCCGAGTTCGGGCTTTTCTTCCTGATCGCGACGTGGCTCAACCTGCTCAGCCAGGTGCTGCTTCTCGGTGCGGTTTACAACCGCTTCCGGCTTGGAGAGCCACACAAGCTCGGCTTGATCGCCAGCCCGTCTGGAGCCATGCAGGAGGTTCATCCTCCAGTTGACGAGATCAAGAAGGAGAAGGCGCGAGCGGGAAAGCCAGACGAGCCCGCCCGCTTGAACCAGAAGGCAAAGCCCGAACTCTCGACCTCGAGGCGCGGCGCTGCACACGTAGTCATCGGTGCTGCACTGGCGGGGGCGGATCATCTCCGCCGCAGGCGGCGCCGGATCGCCGGCTGAGCCCCATTAGCGGTGCCCATCTCGATAGATTCAAGGAGGTTTGATATGGCCACCATCAGCACACGCAAGCGAGACAGCCTGTCCGCGCAACGCTTTGCGTTCCCCAAGGAGAGGAAGGAGCCGCTGAACGACGCAAGCCATGTACGCAACGCGATCGCGCGCTTCAACCAGGTCGAGGGCGTAAGCGAGACCGAGAAGGCCGCGGCATGGCGGCGCATCAAGACAGCTGCGAAGAAGTACGGCGTCGACGTCGAAACCTCGAGGCCGGACCGCAAGAAGAGATAAAGGGCAACCGCCGGCTTCAGGAAGGCTGGCGGCGCCGCGCGACGGCAGCGGCGCCGTCCTGCTGGCCCCTTCGCTGGAGGCGGCGGTCGGTAAGCGCCCTGCGCAATCGTGACCTGACCGCCGCGGTCGAGCGCGTTTCGTCGAGGCCGATCAACGCGGCACCCAGCACCGGCGGTGCCGCCAGCTTGCGGATCAACGCTCGGGGAGCAGCTTTCGCAATGCCAACGCTGATCCGGTCGAGCATGACCTTGTCGTTGCTTCGGATCACGCCCCCGCCGAGGATCACCTCGACCTCGCGCGTCGTCAGATGCAGCCTCCGAATGGCGGCGACGGCGGTGGCGATCACCTCGTCGGCGACATCGTCGATCAAGCCTCGGGCCACGCGGTCGTCACGACCGGCCGCGACGAAAACAACTGGTGCCAGCTCGGTGAGCCGGCCGTCATCAAGACGGCCGGTGTACACGGCCTCCATGACCGCAGTCGGGCTTCGCATTCCAAAGTGCTCCGGTACCAGCCG
>DATCPU010000172.1:0-16033 GCA_036569925.1 Candidatus Dormiibacterota bacterium | reverse complement strand
GTTCAGCACGGTGGCACCTCCAGAGAGCGTGGCGGCGGTGTTCGTCGAGCCGATCCAGGGCGAGGGTGGCTACCTGGTGCCGCCGGACGATTTCCTCCCGCGCCTGAGAGAGCTCACCCACAAGCACGGGATCCTCCTGGTGGCGGATGAGGTGCAGTCAGGAATGGGTCGGACGGGGCAGCTCCTGGCCGTTGAGCACTGGGGCGTGGAGCCCGACATCGTATGCCTGGCCAAGGGCATTGCCTCGGGGCTGCCCCTCGGCGCTTTCATCGCGCGAGCGGAGCAGATGAGCTGGCCGCCCGGCTCGCACGGCAGCACCTTCGGCGGCAACCCGCTGGCTTGCGCCGCGGGCCTGGTCACCCTCGACCTCCTCGAGGAAGGGCTCATGGCCAATGCTTCGAAGGTGGGGCCGCAGCTCCAGGACGGGCTCCGCGAGATAGCGCAAACGCACGAACAGGTCACCGACGTGCGAGGCCTCGGGCTGATGGTCGCCCTGGAGCTGAAGACCGCGGAGCAGGCCAATCAGCTTGTCCAGAATGCATTCGAGCGGGGTTTGCTGCTGCTCACCGCCGGGGCGCGCGCCGTGCGCATCTGCCCGCCGCTCATCCTCGACCACGAGGAAGCTACGACAGGCCTGGAGATCATCGCCTCAGCCCTCGACTAACGGAACCTCGCTGGAACCTTGGCGATCGTCGCCGCGGTGATGAGGTCCGCCACCACTTCGCTCGACGCTTCGGCGGACCTGTCGTCTGCCGCAAGCCTTGACCATGACCTCGCGCGCTGATCGTCAATCACGGTCGTCACCGCCTCGACCTCGGACTCGAGCACCGAGCGCGATGCGTCCGCAGCGACGTTGGTGGTGTCTGCCAGCCAGCCCGCGAGCTGCGTGACTGATGCATCGGTCAGCTGGGCCAGCGCCTGCTGCTTGGACGCCGCAGTGGCCGCTGATGCGTAAGCGATCATCGCCGCGTCGCCCGCGGCCCACGCGTGATCGAAACCAAGTGCGGTGCTCGAGCCGAACGCAGCGGTGAGCTGCGCATCAAGAGTGGTCGAGTTCGCGACGAGCGCGGCGGCGGCTGCCGCCTGCTCTGCCGGGCGGCGCCCGATGACGGCGCTGGTTCGCATGGTCGTCAGGTACACATGCTCCTGAAACACGATGTTCAATGTCGCGCGAAGATCCACGGCGGGGCCTGACACGTTGCCTGGAAACTTGTCTGGAAATCTCCCGGCGATCCGGGGCGCGATGGCGTCGCCGACCCGCGCTGCGTTTGCGTAGGACGTTCGAAGGTCTGCGTAGAGCCGTGGATAGTTCTTGGCTTGCTGGTCGTCGAGCATCCCTTTCGTCTCGAGCATGTGCTGGCTTACGAGTGGAGTGATCACATCAGGCGGACCCTGGGTAACCTCGGTCAAGAACTGCGAGAACTGTGGAACGAATGTGCCTGAGAGCCCTGATTGTGCGGCGTCGGCCTTGGCCTTGTTGTGAGTGACAAGGCCGATCGTGTAGCTCACCAGGTAGTCGTTTTGCGCGTTCCAGATCTGCTCGAACTGACCCGCCACGGTGTCACCCATGGCGGACCGAACCAGGTCGGTGAGGTCTGTGCTGTTGGTGGTGAGCAGGCGCAGGTAGCTCGTGTACTCGGCTTGCCGTGCCGGAGCCGACGACTGCTTGGCGATGATGAAGACGTGCTCGCCAAGAAGGAGGTCCAGCCGGATGCGGAAGTCTGCCGCTTTCGACTCCGCGGGATTCGGTGCCACGATGCTGGAGGTTGCGGACGGGGAGGGCGAAGCTTGCGTTTGAGACGAACCCGTACAGCCGACCACCAGCACCGCGGTAAGCGCCGCCAAGGTCCTCAAAGCACCGCCATCCTAAGCGGCTAGGATCAGGCCACCTTGCCTGAGTGGTTGCTGGTCGACGGGTCGAGTCTGATCTTCAGAGCTTTCTACGGTGTTCCGCAGACGACACGCGCCCCTGACGGCACCCTGACGAATGCGATTCGCGGCACCCTGGAAACCCTTGCGCGCCTCATCACCGACCGCCGGCCGAAACGCCTGGCGCTGACCACCGATGAGGATTGGCGTCCTGCCTGGCGTGTCGAGCTGCTGCCCAGCTACAAAGAGCACAGGACCGCGGAGCCGACGCCGCCCTTGCTCATCCCCCAGATGCCCGTGGTTATGGAATGTCTCGAAGCCATTGGCATCGACGCGGTTGGCGTCTCGGACTACGAAGCTGAGGACGTCATCGCATCGCTTGTGGCGAAAGTGGACAAGCCCATCGAGATCTACAGCGGCGACCGAGACCTGTTCACGCTGATTCGCGACCGCGACGTCATCGTCCTGTATCCGGAGAAGGGCGGCCTGGCCGAGGTTGATGAGGCGGAGGTCACTCGCCGGTATTCGATTCCGGGCCGCGGCTATGCCGACTTCGCGATGCTACGCGGCGATCCGTCAGACGGCCTGCCGGGGGTCGCCGGCGTCGGCGCCAAAAAGGCCGCCGACCTGGTGCGGAGGTATGGCTCGGTGGACGCGATGCTCGAGGCGGGCATCTTCCGAGAAGCGGATGCGGAGTACCTGAGAAAAGCAAGCCGCTTGGTACCACCCGTTACCGACCTGAAGGTCGAAATGCCGCGCGGGCGGCGCGATCGATATCCCGACCGCCCGGAGCGGGTGGAGGAGCTTGGCAAGCGATATGGCATATCGAGCTCGTTCGAGAGACTGATCAAAGCTCTGGCTTCGATGTAGGCGTCCGTGGATCCAGGCTTATGCGCATCCTGTAAGCACTCCCGAACCGTCATTGCCGCGCGCAGCACCTTCTGGATGTGCGAGCGGTCCAGGACGGATACATCTTTTCCGCGCTATCCGCGACTGCCCGTCGTGCAATGCCGCGGTTATGAACCGCTGCCCGTCAGGGAGCCTGAGCCGCCTCCACCATGATCAAAGCCATCGGCTGGCCAGGGCCTCCGGCGAAGGTGGATGGCTCATGCGCACCGCTCATTGACATCTCGGCGATCATCCCTCCATCGCTGGCTGCATAGAGGGTGCTTCCATTTGGGCTCATGGCAACGCTCCATACCGTCCAGTCGGGAAGCTGCCCGCCCGTGACGCGAAGGGAGGCGGTTTCCACCCAAACGATCCCTTTCGGCGCTGGTATGACCAGCGTCTGTCCATCCGGGCTCAAGACAGCGCCACTTGCGCCGAAGCTCTTCGCCTCGACATCAGGCGCCACAATGCCCGCGGACTGCTGCGGCATTGCGATGTGGGCAGTCCGAATGAGGCTCGGGCCGCCGTTGCCAGTGTCGAGCTCTGCCACCAAACCCGTTGCGCCGTTGGCGGCGTACAGGCGAGTGCCGGCGGAGTTAAGCGCGAGCGACCAGCGAAAGCCGTCCTCGCTCCCGGCATAGCCCGCACCCGGCAAGTCGATGCAGATCGCGATGTTTCCGTCGAGGTTGAGGGCATGGATAAACGCGCCCTGGTGCTCGCGGATGTAGATGCTGTACAGCCAGTGGCCGTCGGGTGACGGCACTCCAGACAATCGCACGCCGGTCATCGCGGCGTTGCCGTCGCTCTTGTCAACCACGATCTGCGGGTCGAGGCGCCCGCTGGCGACATCGACCACGCGCACGCGATAGTTGGTGCTCGACAGGTATTCGATCAGGTAGATGCGGTTCCCGTCGTTGCTCGCCGCGTCGAACTGGAAATAGCCGGGCAAGTCGATTCGCTTGGCCGCCGTCTTGTAGGAGGTATCCACCACCAGGAAGTGCGTGGCGCTCGGAACCCCGGCGTCGTTGTTGTCGAAGGCCTGAACGACCAACCATTGGCCGTTCTGCGAGAGCCCGCCGGGCAAACCGCTGATGGTCGCTGGAGGCAGCAGGAACGGTCCCGGCAGCCGAAGCGAGTGACGCGACGCACCTGACTGGGGGTCGACGTCGAAAAGAGTGCGGTCCGAGACCGCGTACAGGTGGGCCCAGTCCGGGGATGGAACCCCCGATGGCAGGGTCCGGACAACGGCATGGGAACGCGTGTCGATCACATTAACCAGCTCAGCGCTTTGCGTTGACGTGGCCGCGTACAGCCGGTATTCGCTGCTTTGCAGCGCCGGTCCGAGGTCCGCACGGCCGCACGCGGTCACCAACAACGCCGTCGCCAGGATGCCTGGAAGGGCTCGCATGCTTCTCACCTCGCTGTCCATACACCGCTCCTACGGCGCGGGTTCCCGTCAGGCGAGGGAAGCGGCGATCTCGAGCGCCCGCGCCTTGGTGAGGTTGCCTTCGATCCGGACCACCGTCCCGCGTATGTTGATCAAAAGGGTGTTGGTGGAGAGCCTGAGCGTCTCAAACCGGATGTCGCCGGAGGCGTCCACGAAAACGACCTGATGCGGGGCGCCTGAAATCCAGTAGCCGGAGCTTCCCGCCACACTGACCGGCTCGATCGTGGTCCCCGGCCCGATGATCTTTCCGAAGAATTCACCGTTGATGGCGCCCTGAGCCTCTGTGATGAGGACGCCGACGCCCGTCTCTGCTGCGTCCGGAATTCCCTGGCGAGCGGCGTACACAAGCGTCACCTCGCCTCCCGAGGGAGCATCCGGCGCCGGCTCGACATAGACCTCGTCGGGCTGGCCCAGGGAGGTCGGGACGAGAAGCTGCCACTTGAGGGCTGCGCGAGCTTGCGGAAGCGCGGTCTGCTGGCCGATGCCGAGCCGCTGACCCAGCGGACCAGGAGGGAGCGGGCTCGGGGTCGTTAGCTGGGGCACTGTCCGAAAGAACGTGTGGAGGTTGATCCAGCCGGCGATGGCTTCGCGGCTGGGAGGGTAGGCAGCGAGCGCGGCCAGCGCGAGTATCGCTGCCGCGGCGACCATAGCCCAGCGATTCTCAAACCAAGGGCGGCGCCGTATGCCGACCCGCAGGCGGACCGCCAGCGCCACATTCGGGGTCGCCGGCCAGTCGAGCGTCGCGCCGAGGCGGCTCAGCTGCTGCTCCAGCTCGATCAGCTCAGGCAATCGAGGCCTCCTCGACCCGGGCTCGCAGCCGGCTCAAGGCCCGTGACAGTCGAGACTTCACTGTGCCCTCCGGAATGCGCAGCGTGGCCGCCGTCTCATCGCTGGTCAGCTCGAGGAAATAGCGGCAGGCGATCACCAGGCGGTCCTCCTCTCTGAGCTCGTTGACGAGTCCCAGCAACCGTTTTGAGTCCTCGGCAGCGACGGCTTCCGCCTCGGGGGATGGGGCCGCACCCCCCGGGCGGAGGCTGCCGGCCAAGCGGAGCTCGACCTGCTGGCGGCGCCCGCTCGAGCGCACGCGGTTGCGGGCTTCATTGGCCACGATCCTGAGCAGCCAGGGCCGAGGCTCGGCGCCCGGACGGAAGCTCGCCAGCGCCCTGTACGCCTTGACGAATGCATCCTGGGCCGCCTCCTCGGCGTCGGCCGTTGAGCCGGTGATCACGTAGGCGGTTCTAAATGCCATCTGCTGGTATCGCTGCACGATCTCCTCATAGGCGGCCATATCGCCGCGCTGAGCGCGCGCGAACAGCTCGGCATCGTCCGTTGGGCGGCCCTCCATCGGATCGCATGTATTACACCGATCGCCGCATCATGGTTCCAGCCGAGGTTGCAACCAATCGGCCTGGCTTGGTGTTTGGGAGAGTGATGGAAGGCGTCGAGCCGGTGTTTGAACGGATGGTTCGCGAGCACCAGCACCGCATCTACGCCGTTGGCTTTGCGCTCACGGGCAACCGCCACGATGCCGAAGAGGTGGCGCAGGACACCTTCCTGCGTGCGTATCGGGCGCTCGCGACCTACCCGCCGGACAGAATCCGCGATCTCAAACAGAGGGCATGGCTGCATCGCATCGCGGTGAACGTCGTCAGGAACCGCGCCCGCGGCGCCAAGCCCCGAACGGCCGAGTTGAACGGCAGTGAGCCCGACGCGGCTCCCGGGCCGGAATCGCGATCGATGCAGAGGGCGGAGATGGACGACCTCGCCTGTCGCCTCGCCGCCCTGCCATCGCGTTATCGCGAGGCGGTCGTGCTGCGCCACGTGCACGAAATGTCATACGAAGAGGTCGCGGAGGCGTTGGAGCAGCCCGTCGGAACTGTCAAGTCCAACGTGCACCGCGGCTTGAAACTACTTAGAGGAGAGGACCATGACCGCGTTGTTGAGTGAGCTGAAGCGATTGGGCTCGATGAAGGCGCCGGAAGGATTTGCCGAGCGAGTCCTCATCGAGGTCGGTATGGCCGACTCGTATGCGGTTTTCGAGACCGTGCTGGGCGAGATGTACGTCGCCTGGAATCGGTTTGGAGTTTCGGCGGCGGCCCGCTGCGCTTCAGCTGCCGAATTCCAGAACATGTTCAAGAGGGAAGTCGGCCGTCCCCTCGTGCATGCGGCTGCGCCGGCCGACCTAGCGGCCAGGATCGAGGACGAGCTGAGCGGTAAGCGCAGGATGCGGTTCGACCTCCGGCAGCTCACCGAGTTCGAGCAGGCGGTGCTGCGCAAGACCTACGAGATTCCGAGGGGAGAGGTACGGCCTTACGGATGGGTCGCGAAGGAGATCCGCAGGCCTGCCGCGGTGCGGGCCGTGGGCACCGCTCTTGCCAACAACCCGATCCCTTACTTCATCCCTTGCCACCGCGTGGTGCGCACCGATGGCCACATCGGCAACTACGGAGGGGGAGGGCCCGAGGCGAAGAAGGCGATCCTGACCATGGAAGGGGTTCGCGTGAATCGCCTGCAGGAGCTCGCGCGTGGTGGCGTTCGTTACCAGGGGGTCAAGACGACAAAGATCTACTGCTACCCGACGTGCCATACCGGCAAGCGTGCGTTGGACAAGAACATTGTGTGGCTGCACGATGAGAAGAGCGCGAGGGCCGCTGGCTTCCGGCCATGCAAGGTGTGCCGCCCGGCGGCGTAGAGCCGGCAGATAGGGCCATTTGTGCCCGAATGGTCGCGTCGCGTTGCTGGGTAACGACCGTTTGTGCCCGCACGGCCGGGTTGGCCCCTACCCCAGTGAATAAATTCCCGGTAGTTCCCTGTATAGGCCCGCGTAGTCCAGGCCGTAGCCGATGACGAAGCGGTCCGGGATGACGAAGCCTTTGAAGTCGATCTTGACCTTGACCGCACGTCGCGCAGGCCGGTCGAGGAGAGCGACCAGGCGCAGCGAGGCGGGCTTCATCCTGCGCATCCGGCGCGTGATGGCGTCCACCGTGTGGCCGGAGTCCACGATGTCCTCGACGAGCAGTACGTGGCGGTCAACCATCGGTCCATCGATCATGTGCGCGAGCCGCAGCTCGCCTCGGGTGGTGCCCGACCCATAGCTCGCGGCGCGGACGAATTCGAGCTCGGCTGGGATGCTGAGGCTGCGAAGAAGGTCGGCCGCGAAGACGGTGGCGCCCTTGAGGATCACGACCAGCACGAGTGGGGTCTCGATGTCGGCGTAGACCTTTGAGATCTCCCGACCCATTGCGTGCACCCGGCGCGCGATCTGCGCCGACGTGATCATGGCCTTGCCGGTGCTTTCTACTCGGGCCGGCGGGGTCTGGGTCAGGACCTCAGGCATGCGCGTACAGATTACCCGTCCAGGGGAGCGACGGTGGCGCCCAAAGTTGAGGCTCGACGGTACCTGCGGTGACCTCGGCTGAGGCCCCCATCAAAGTTGATGGCGCGACCCTGGTGGTAACGCTGGGGTGCCGGCCCTCCATGTGGTTTGTGTCCGAATACAACGCGGCGCGCACTCGTCAAATCGAGCCAACGTTCGAGCCGCATCACCTGCGTCTCAAAGATATTTGGCCCGCTGAGCAGATCCCAGAGTTTCGACTCACCTGCATGAAGGACAAGGTCGCGAACCCCGGCGTTTATTCCGTCGACAGGGTGTGGCTGGTCGACCTCGATGAGAGCCGAGTATGCATCGCTGCCGCAGTGTTGAAGCAGGGTTCCATCGCCAAGCCGCTGCACCGCCGGTCGCTGGCGCATCCATTCCTGGAGGGGCGCGTCTCGAGCCAGCTCGTCCAGGTCATGGCGCTGGCCGCCGAGTCCCATCCACCAGCCGACTCGTGCCGGATCGCGCAGAGCCCATAGCATCGCGACCTCGTGGTTGCCGAGGATCACGGTCGAGTTCGCGCGGTCGCGCGCGTACCGCATGGCGCCGACGCCGAACATTCCGTAATCGACCAGGTCGCCGAGAAAGATCGTGCGCCACTCGGCGGCGGGATAGGGCTTCAGCGCCTGGAAGAGCCGCTCGAGGTCACCATGCACGTCGCCGACGACCAGAACCGGGAGATCCGCCACGAAAGGGATGCTAGTAGGGCCGTGGCGTAAAATTTGCGCCCGGCCGTAGGCGCGTAGCTCAGCCTGGTTAGAGCATCGGTCTCCAAAACCGAGGGCCGAGGGTTCGAATCCTTCCGCGCCTGCCAAATCTCTTAAGTCGGCGCCTCATCCCGCAGTGTGCTGAGCTCGCCGTCCGCGGGCTCGTTGACGCGTTACGCCGGCTCGATCAGCCTGCCGCTTTTTGACAGGTTTGGATCAGTGCACGCCGCAAGGTTGAAACAGCAGGGCCGTCGCTTGCCGCTCTTCATTTTCGAGATGCTCACATCGACCCGTCTTTTGCGCGTTTGGGGGTTTGGGGTCGCATTGACCCAGCGAACCCATTCCCACCGCGCCATCGGTGTAATGCCTTTCCACAGTTCCTGGATTTTCTGGGGGGCACCTGCCAGCGCTGTCTCAAGATCGTGTGGCACCTTCGGCTCCGGCCAGTCTTTGACTGACTGAATCTCGATGGTCGCCGTGTCACTCGCGCCCAAGGCACCGGTGAGCTTTCCATCAATCCTGATCCAGTGGCCAGAATCCCCGTCTGGTTCCAACACCGTCCGGAACCCATGGCCATTAATCGTTCCTTGCACTGCCACCTGCCCGCGCGAGGGCAGTTTGCCGCTCGCTTTATCAGGTAAACGCAAAATGGTCCATTTATCGATCGTGTGCGGCGTGGCTTCAAAACGAATTGCTTGCGCCCCTGTCCGCTGACTCATGACAGTCATGTATTTTGCAGCCGTACGACTGCCCCTTGTCGAGGGCCCTGCAGTATCGTGACCGTCATCGACGCGAATTGGATGGCGGTCGCACGGGGGGACGAGCCTGCCGAGCTCGTGCTTGCCGGCGGGCGGGTGCTGTCGGTCTTCACCAAGGAATGGCTTGACGTGGACGTTGCCATCCAGGCCGGCCACATCGTCGGCCTCGGCCGCTATGACGGGCGCGAGCGGCTGAACGTCGAGGGCGCCTACCTCGTCCCCGGTTTCATCGACGCACACATGCACATCGAGTCATCGAAGCTGACAGTCGACGAGTTCGCGAAGGCGGTCCTGCCGCACGGCACGACGGCCGTCATCGCCGACCCGCACGAGATCGCCAACGTGCTCGGCACAGAAGGCATCCGATGGCTGCTCGACTCGTGCGTCGACCTTCCGCTGGACGTCTACGTGATGGCGTCGTCCTGCGTTCCGGCATCCCATTTCGAATCACCAACGCGGCCCTTCACGATCGGCGATATCGAGAGCCTGTTGCGCATGGATCAGGTCATCGGCGTGGCCGAGATGATGAACTTTCCCGGCGTCATCGCAGGCGACGAGGCCGAGATGGCGAAGTTGAGCACCGGTCTCACGGATCACGTCGACGGGCACGCACCAGGGGTGCGCGGACCCGCGCTCAACGCCTACATCGCCGCCGGTATCCGGTCCGATCACGAAGCCACCACTTATGAAGAAGCCCTGGAAAAGCGACGCCTTGGAATGTGGGTGATGCTGCGTGAGGCATCGATCGCCCGCAACCTGCGCGACCTGCTGCCGCTCGTGAAGCAGCACGGCAGCGATTGGTGCATGTTCTGCACCGACGACCGCGAGCCGGGCTTTATCGTCGAAGAGGGCCACATCAACCAGATGGTGCGCGTGGCCGTCGCCGAAGGCGTCAGTCCGGAAGATGCGATCGTCATGGCGACGATCAACCCCGCGAGCTATCACCGGCTGTGGCACCTCGGGGCGATCGCGCCCGGCTACCAGGCGGACATTCTGGTGCTCGACGACCTCAAAACTTTCAACCCCAGGCAGGTGCTGAAGCGTGGCGCGGCGCCCCGTTTCACCAAGCTCGAGGTTCCCGAATGGGTGCGGCAGACAATGCACCTGGCGCCGGTGGATGCCGCGTCATTTCGTGTCCCCGCCGGACCGAAGCGCATTCGTGTCATCCGCGTCATTCCGTCCCAGCTCCTCACTGGCACAGAGGTCGTCGAGCCGTCGGCGCGAGATGGCGCGATCGTCGCCGACGCGAGCCGCGACCTTGCCAAGATCGCCGTGCTCGAGCGCCACCACGCCACCGGCCGGATCGGCCTGGGCTTCGCCACCAACATCGGCCTGAAACGTGGCGCTTATGCATCGACTGTCGCGCACGATGCGCACAACGTCGTCGTCATCGGGGTTGACGACGGAGATATGGCGGCCTGCGTGTCGCGGCTGGCCGACATCGGAGGCGGAATCGTTGTCGCCGAAGGCGGGCGCGTGGTTGAGGAGCTGCCTCTTCCTGTCGCCGGGCTGATGAGCGACCAACCTCTCGCCGACGTGTACGAGCGACTCGGCTCCATGGAGAGGAGGCTGGCGACCCTCGGCGTTACCATGACCGCTCCGTTCATGACGCTGAGCTTTCTCGCCCTGTCCGTCATCCCGGAGTTGAAGATCACCGACCGCGGCCTGGTCGATGTGGCTCGTTTCGAGCTGGTGCCGCTCGGCGTTGAGTGAGACCCTCGCTTCGTTCAATCAGCTGTCTCGTGGTGAAGCGGAGAGGCGCCTGCTGGCCTGCTGCGGGTCACGAGCCTGGGCTTCCGCGGTGGCCAGGGGCAGGCCATATGCGAGCGTGCCGGCCCTGATGGAGGCTGCGGACGTCGAATGGGCCGGGCTCAAGCCCTCCGATTGGCTGGAGGCATTTACAGCCCATCCGCGGATCGGTGAAAGGGGCGGGCGTGCCCCGGCGGCATCCAATCGCGAGCAGAAGGGGGTCATGAGCGCGAGAGAGCAGACCCTCGCCGTCCTGGCCGAGGGCAATCGCCTCTACGAGGACAGGTTCGGCCACGTGTTCCTGATCTCTGCGGCAGGTCGCAGTGCCGAGGATGTGGTGGCGGCTTTGCGCCAGCGAATCGAGAACGATCCCGCCACCGAGCTCCAGCTGGCCGCGGAAGAGCAGCGGAAGATCACCCGCCTGCGCCTCAAGAGCATGCTGAGCTCGTGAGCGTTTCGACGCATGTTCTCGACACGGCGCGCGGTCGCCCTGCCAAAGGCGTGCCGGTCACCCTCAGCCACCGCGGGACCGACCGGCGGTGGACCGTTGTCGGCCGCGGGACCACCGACGCAGACGGTCGTGTCCGAGAGCTCGTCGAGGGTGGGCTCGCCGCGGGCGAGTACAGGCTGGAGTTCGATACCGCGCACTACTTCCAGGAGCACGGCGACACCGAGTTTTATCCGGAGGTGGCAGTCGTGTTCGCGGTTGCCGACTCGAGGGGCCATCTTCACATACCCCTTCTCCTGAGCCCATTCGGCTACAGCACGTATAAGGGAACGTGAGCCCATGACGATTCGATTGGGCCCGAATCAGTACGGCAAGGCCGAGACACACCTTGTCCGGGTCACGAAGGGAGGGCCTTTCGGCTCGGTTCACGAGATCAAGGACATCAGCGTCAGCGTCGCGCTGTCGGGCGATTTCGCCGGCAGCCATCTGACCGGCGACAACAGCAACATCGTCACCACCGATACCCAGAAGAACACGATCTATGCGTTCGCGAAGGAAGAGCCTATCGGCGAGATCGAGCAGTTCGCGCTGCGGCTCGCGCGACATTTCGCGCACGACTTTCCCGCGGTGCATCGAGCACGCGTGTCCATCGAGGAGTACCCGTGGTCGCGAATCGAGGTCGACGGCAAGCCCCACCAGCACTCCTTCATGCGCTCTGGCACCGACAAGCGGCTGGCCGTGGCCACGTGCGCGGGAGAAAGCGAGTGGGTGGTCGCCGGTATAGGCGATCTGACCCTCCTCAAATCCACAGGATCAGAGTTCTTTGGTTATCCGCGAGATCAGTACACGACGCTCGCCGAGACCCACGACCGGGTGCTGGCGACCGCAGTCGGGGCGCGATGGCGCTACGGCCAGCAGGACGTCGCGTGGGCCGAGGCATTCGCGGCCACGCGCAAGGCGCTCATCGAAACGTTCGCGTCCAAGCACAGCCTTGCCCTGCAGCAGACCCTGTATGCGCTGGGTGAGGCGGCGCTGACGGCGCGGCCCGAGATTGCCGAGATCCGACTCTCGATGCAGAACAAACATCACTATGTGGTCGACCTCGCCCCCTTCGGGCTCGACAACCAGAACGAGGTCTTCTATGCCTCCGACCGGCCTTATGGGCTGATCGAGGGAACTGTCACCCGGGACGACGAAGCCGCCAACGACGCCTGGTGATGGAGTTTCTTCAACCCTCGACCTGGGCTGAAGCGCTGCAGATGAAATCTGCGCACCCCGAGGCGATGCCGATCGCCGGAGGCACCGATGTGATGGTCGAGATCAATCTCGACCGCCACCGACCGGTCGCGATCATCGACCTGACCCGAATCCGCGAGCTCAACGAATGGGCAGCTGAGGGGGAGCTCCTTCGGATCGGAGCCGGGGTGACCTATGCGCGGATCATCGGCGAGCTTGGCGACCGCCTGCCTGGCCTGGCGATGGCCTCCCGCACCGTCGGTTCACCGCAGATCAGGAACCGCGGCACGGTCGGCGGCAACCTCGGCTCTGCCTCGCCCGCGGGCGACGCACATCCGGTGCTGCTGGCCACGGACGCGGTGGTGGAGCTGGCATCGACGACCGGGACGCGCCGGCTGCCGGCGCGCGAATTCTTCACCGGCCCAAAGCGGAATGCGATGAGGAAGGACGAGCTCATCGCCGCTTTCCTGGTGGCGCCCAGCACCGGACCCCAGCAGTTCAGCAAGGTCGGCACCCGCAACGCAATGGTGATCGCAGTCTGCTCATTTGGGCTCGCGCTCGATCCCGAGCGCCGGCACGTCGGCACCGGGATCGGTTCCGCAGCGCCAACTCCCGTCACTGCGGATGAGGCTGAAAGGTTCCTGGAAAGTGCGCTGGACGAGCGGGGTTTGTGGGATAAGCCGGCTCCAGTGGAGGCGAGCGCGCTTCAGCGGTTTGGCGATCTGGTCGCGGCGGCGGCGAAGCCCATCGACGACGTGAGGGGCACCGCAGCCTATCGCCGCCACGCGCTCGCCGTTATGGCGCGCCGAAGCTTCGGCTGGGCCTGGGACGAATACCGCGCGAAGGCGTCGGCGTGAAGATCTCGTGCACCGTCAACGGCCGTTCGCGCGCTGTCGATGGAGTGTGGGAAGGCGAGAGCCTGCTCTCGGTGCTGCGCGACAGGATGCAATTGCCCGGCTCGAAGAATGCCTGCGAGCAGGGCGAATGCGGATCCTGCTCTGTCTACATGGATGGAACGCTCGTGTGCGCATGTCTCGTGCTCGGGGGCCAGGCCAACGGCCGAACCATTGTGACCGTCGAAGGCCTGATGGCCGGCGATGCGCTGCATGCCGTGCAGCAAGCTTTTGTCGAGGCCGGTGCTGTGCAGTGCGGCTTCTGCACACCCGGTCTGGTCGTGGCGACGCACGACCTCCTCGCGCGCGTGCCCGAGCCAAGCGTCATGGAGATTCGTGAAGCGCTGGCGGGCAACATCTGCCGCTGCACGGGCTACGCGAAGATCATCGACGCCGTACAGCTCGCGGCCGTACGCATCGCTGTGCACGAGCGCACGGCCCGATGACGGCGAAGCCGCGCCTGGCGCCTCGATCGCCGGTTACAGGCCGCGTCGGTGACTCGGTCCAGCGACCGGACGCCGTGCTCAAGGTGAAGGGCGACTTCCCCTACTCGTCTGATTTGCAGGTGGACGGGATGCTGTGGGGCGCGACAGTGCGCAGCCCCCATCCGTATGCGCGAATCGTTTCGATCGACACGGCCGAGGCGCTCGCCTCGCCTGGGGTGAAAGCGGTGCTGACGCACGAGGATGTGCCAGGTCGCAAGGTCTACGGCCTGGAGATCTCCGACCAGCCGGTGCTGGCTTTCGACGTGGTCCGGTACTGGGGCGAGGCGGTCGCGCTGGTCGCAGCCGACCACCCGGAGCGCGCGCGTCGTGCGGCCGCCAAGGTCCACGTCGACTACCAGGTGCTCGTCCCGCTGACCGACCCCGAGCTGGCGCTCACGCCGGATGCCCCCTCGCTGCATGAGGGTGGCAACGTCACCCGCCACGTCAGGATCCGGCACGGCGACCCGAACGCGCGCGCCGACGTGGTGGTAACCGGCGAGTACGAGATAGGAATGCAGGACCAGGCCCCGCTCGGACCGGAGTCCGGCCTTGCGATCCCAGACGGCGAGGGTGGCGTCGACCTCTACATCGCGACGCAGTGGCTGCATGTCGATCGCGACCAGCTCGCGGCGATCCTGGCGCTGCCGCCGGAGAAGGTCCGGCTCACCATGGCCGGCATCGGCGGCGCGTTCGGCGCGCGCGAGGACCTGTCGATGCAGGCGCACGCATGCATGCTCGCGTTGCGAACCGGGCAGCCAGTCAAGATTGCCTACTCGCGCCCCGAATCCTTTGTCGGCCACGTCCATCGTCACCCGGGCCGCCTGCAGTACGAACATGGGGCGACGCGCCAAGGCAAGCTCGTTTACGTCAAGGCGCGAATCCTCCTCGATGGCGGCGCGTATGCGTCCAGCTCGACCGCGGTCATCGCCAACGCAAGCTGCTTCGCGGTGGGCCCCTACGAATGTCCAAACGCGACGATCGACGGCTGGGTTGTCTATACGAACAATCCGCCTTGCGGGGCGATGCGTGGCTTCGGCTCTGTGCAGAACTGTTACGCGCATGAGGGGCAGATGGACAAGCTCGCGGCTGCCCTGGCCATGGACCCGATCGAGCTGCGCATCCGCAACGCGATGAAGACGGGCAGCACGATGATCACAGGACAGGTCGTCGAAGGCCCAGTCCCGGTGGCGGACCTGCTGCGGAGAGTGCTGGAGGTACCACTTCCGCCACCGCGGGAAGCAGATGCCGTCAACCTGACCGAGATGCCAGGCGGTGTGTCGAACACGACTCACGGCGAAGGGGTCAAGCGCGGCGTGGGTTACGCGGTCGGATTCAAGAACATCGGCTACTCGGAGGGCTTCAACGATTACTCGACAGCACGGGTGAGGCTGTCCGTGGTCGGTGGCCGTGCGCACGTCGAGGTTCACACGGCCGGAGCAGAAGTTGGTCAGGGGCTGGTCACCGTGCAGGCGCAGATCGCGGGCACGGAGCTTGGCGTCACCGAGGTGACCGTGCTCGACGCCAACACTGCTGTCGGCTCCGCAGGATCCTCATCGGCCTCACGTCAGACCTACATCACGGGCGGCGCAGTGAAGGCGGCATGTGAGGCGGTGAGAGAACGTGTTTTCAGCCTCGCCCAATCGGAGCTGGGAGGCCGCCATGCCGGTTCCGGCCAGAGTCTCCGTCTCGAAAACAACGCCATTGTGTCTGCGGGTGGAGAGGTCGTGGTCGAGCTGGCCACCCTCCTGGGGGAAGAGGTGATCGAGGAGACGCGGGAGTTCCATCCGCGACCGACCACTCGTTTGGATCCGGAGACCGGCCAGGCGGACGCCCATCTCCAATACGCGTTCGCCGCGCATCGCGCCGTCGTCGACGTCGACACCGAGCTCGGGCTGGTCAAGGTCGTCGAGCTGGCGACAGCACAGGATGTCGGCAAAGCGATCAACCCGCAGGCGGTCGAGGGCCAGCTGGAAGGCGGCGCGGCGCAGGGCCTCGGCCTCGCCGTGATGGAGGAGATCCAGGTCAAGGATGGCGTCATCCGCAACGCCTCCTTCACTGACTATCTGCTGCCGACCATTCTCGACATGCCGCCGGTGCGCATGGACATCCTGGAGCTTGGCGACCCGCACTCGCCTTACGGGCTCAAGGGCGTGGGCGAGCAGCCGACGATCTCATCC
>DATCPU010000171.1:0-2554 GCA_036569925.1 Candidatus Dormiibacterota bacterium | reverse complement strand
CGCTGGGTCGGAAGCTGACCATGTCCACGTCCACCGTGTCATGTGGATGCCGCTTATCGACCCCGATCGTCTTGACCTGGATGCCCAGCACGCGCCGGCTGATCTCATGGATCACGACAACCTCGGCAGTCTCGAGGTCCGGAAAGGGTCGGTAGATCGTCAGCTCGTTCATCTCCGCCATGCGGCGGATCACCTCCACCTCACCGCGGAATCCCACGGGCCCGCGCCACCCGGCCCTGCCGTCGCAACGGGAGTGGCGGAACACGAACAGTTGGCTTGATCCCGGCAAGCAAGGCATCGGCCATGAACTCGCGAGGAAACACGTGTCGAGCCCAACGGCTGCGGCGCCCGGGCACCATGGACACCTGGGCTGCGAACAGCGGAACACCAAGTCTTTCGCTGCGGGTCGCCAGGCGCCGAAACTCGCGCTCGGTTATCACCATGACCAAGGGCCCGAGGTGGTCGTCATCGAGAAAGGCGCCGATCACCATCGCGTCCGGGTCCACCATCGATCCGACAGGGACCGTCAGGACCAGCGACCCGTTGCGCAGGGTCGACCGCCCCTTGACCTGTACTGGAATCCAGCGGTCGTCATCCAGCCGGTGCACCAGCCCATCGACACCGCGATCGAGCATCGGCAGGAAAACGTGCAACCGGCCTTCCGACCGGACCACCAGCTCGACCCACACTTCCCACTCGACGGCCTGGCCTACTACTGACGCCTGACCGCGGCGCCAATGCACGAGCTCCACCGCCGAGGGGTCAGGACTTGCTGGCGAAGCCGACCGGTTCTCTGGCTTCTCGATTCACCTCGAGGCGAAATACATCAGGTCGTCCGTAGTGGCCGGCCACGTCGAGGGTTCGTTTGGCGGCTGCCGCTCTCGCCGGGTCGCAATCGGCGTAGAGGATGCCGTGCTTCTCGTGCAGCGGACCGGCGACCACGTTACCGCCCGGGCTGATGATGACCGAGTCGCCTGGGTTGATCCACGCCTCGAGGTCCGGGTACAACCGGCTCCGCTCTGGAAAATCCTTCGGAATGTCTTTGCCCCGCATGCTGCTTCCGTTCCCGAGCACCCAGCACCGCCCCTCTGCGGCGATGTGCCGCATCGTGGACAACCACGTGTCGCCCTCGTCCCACGTCGGCGCGGTATAGATCTCACAGCCTTGCGCAAAGATCGCGAAGCGCGCCAGCGGCATGTAGTTCTCCCAGCAGATCAGACCACCAACTCGCCCGGACGGCGTGTCACTCACACGTAGTCCTGTGCCGTCTCCCTCACCCCACACCATCCGTTCCGGATTGGTGGGAACCAGCTTGCGATGGCGGTTCAGGATCTCCCCATCCGGGCCAATGAGGACCAAAGAGTTGTACAGGGTCCCTCGGCTGAACTCCCCGTCGCGCTCGTGGATCCCGATCGAGACAGTCACCTTCAGCCGGCGCGCCGCAGCTTGCATCGGCTTCAACTGTCCGGCCTTCAGGTCCACAGAGTTCTCGAGCAAGCGTTTGTGAATTTCGCTGCTCAGCCCATAGTCGTCTCCCGGACGCAGGCGCCACACCCACTCTGGGTAGCCGGGGACCCAGGTCTCGGGGAAGGAAACGAGCTTGGCGCCCCCCGCGGCGGCTTCGTCCAGCAGCTCGACTCCTCGCGCCAGCGTCTTCTCTCGGTTGAGGGCTACCGGGGGATGCTGGACAACGGCGACTCGGTAGGGGCTCGTGGCCTTTTTTGGCATGGAGCCATGTTGCTACGTCGCGGTGCCCCGTGCCAAGCGGCTTGCGGGAAAATCGCCGGCGCGCGCGACCATTCCCGGCAGCTCCTTGCCCAGCCGCTCCCCAAGCCAGCGCGAAGTGGCGATCAGCGCGTCGAGGTCGATCCCGGTGTCTACGCCGAGGCCACGCAATAGATAGACGAGGTCTTCGGTCGCGATGTTGCCTGTCGCTTTCGGCGCGAACGGGCAGCCGCCCGCGCCGCCCACCGACGCATCCAGTGAGACGGCCCCCTGCTCCACCGCCTCCGCTGCGTTTGCGTAACCGGTGTTGCGCGTGTTGTGGAAGTGAGCGCCAACGGTGGCGCCAAGCTGTCGGGCGCCGCGGACGAGCTCCCTCACCTGCGAGGGCACTCCGACCCCGATGGTGTCGGCCAGACAGATCTCGTCGGCGGGCGCGGCCATCACGCGTTCGACGATGTCCAGAACTCGCTTCGCCGGCACCGGGCCCTCGAACGGACATCCGAAAGCGACGCTGATGGTGACCGTGATCGGCACCCTGTCGGCCCGAGCCCTGCGGACCAGGGCCAGCGCCGTCTCGACGCCCTCATCGGTGGTGGCGTTCTGGTTGCGGCGCCCGAAAGTGTCAGTGGCGGCCATCGCGTAATGCACCTCATCCACGTGTGCGGCGAGCGCTCGGTCATAGCCCTTCTCGTTGAGGACGAGGCCGGCGTACGTAGTCCCGGCCCGACGGTGCAGCGCCGCCATGACCTCCTCTGCGCCGGCCATCTGTGGAACCAGCTTGGGGTTCACGAAGCTCGCGGCCTCAATTCGCTTGAGGCCGGCGGCCGCC
>DATCPU010000170.1:0-1777 GCA_036569925.1 Candidatus Dormiibacterota bacterium | reverse complement strand
GGGGAGGGAGGCTTGTCCGTTGGGGTCCCCGCGCCAAGGGCGTGGGGGCGATCGGGTAGGGACGGGCACCATGCAACATGTGTTGGGCTCAGCCTACTTCTGCCGGAAGATCACGTTGAGCACCACAGTCAGGATGATCGACAGGATGATGCCGGTGACGATCGGCACGTAGATGGTCACGCCGCCCGTTCGAAAGGTGAAGTCGCCCGGCAGATTAAACCGGCCGAACAGCATCAGGCCGCCGCCGATCACGGCCAGCAGTACGCCAAAAACAAACAAGAGTCTCCCGACGTCTTGCAAGCTCGCCCCTCTCTAGAGTAGGCGGGTCTGGTGAGGTCCTGGGTCTGGTGGGACCAGGCCCAGGTGCCTGTATGCCAGCTCGGTGGCGACCCGACCCCTCGAGGTGCGCGCCAGGAAGCCGATCTGGATCAGGTAGGGCTCATGCACGTCCTCGATCGTCTCCGGCTCTTCCGAGAGCGACGTCGCGATAGTGTCCAACCCAACCGGCCCGCCCTTGAACTTGAGGATCAGCGTCTGCAGCAACTGGCGGTCGAGCGGTTCGAGTCCCAGCTCGTCGATCTCGAGCATGCCAAGCGCCAGCCTGGTCGTGTCGACCGTGGCTCGCCCGTCGCCCCTCACCTGCGCGTAGTCGCGAACGCGACGCAGCAGGCGGTTCGCGATTCGGGGTGTGCCTCGTGCACGCCGTGCGATCTCGGACACCGCGTCGGCATGGATCTCGATGTCGAGGATCCGTGCGGACCTCCTCACGATCTTCTCGAGCTCCGCCTTGGTGTAGAAGTCGAGCCGGTACACCGCGCCGAAACGATCACGTAACGGCCCGCTCAGCAAACCCTGCCTCGTGGTGGCGCCAACGCAGGTGAAATGAGGCAGCGGGAGCGTCGCGGCGCTGGCGCCCACGCCTTTGCCCAGCACTGCGTCGAATCGGAAGTCCTCGAGCGCGGGGTACAGCGATTCCTCGACCACGCTGCTGAGCCGGTGGATCTCGTCGATGAAGAACACATCCCGGCTGTTGAGGTTCAAGAGGATCGACCCCAAGGCACCCTGGTGGTCGATGGCCGGCCCCGATGTGACCTTAATGGCTACGCCGAGCTCGTTGGCGATGATGTGCGCGAGCGTCGTTTTGCCCAGCCCAGGCGGCCCGCTCAGCAGAACGTGCTCCACCGGCTCACCCCGGCGCCGTGCGGCCTCGAGCAGGATGCTCAGGTTCTCTCGGACCTGCTCCTGGCCCACGTACTCCGAAAGCAATCGCGGCCGCAGGGTGAGGTCGAATTGGTCGTCATCTGAGCGGGGGTCGAGGATGGGTTCGTCGCCCGACTTGCCCGTCATTTCCTGCCGAGCGCCTTCAGCGCGGTGGCCAGCGCTTCTTGCGTCGAAGGCGTCGCTCTCCAGTCAACCGACTCAAGGCCGGCTCGCGCTTCTTGAGAGGAGAAGCCCAGGTTACGCAATGCCGACTCGACGGCCTTGGGAACCACGCCGTCGCCGGCCAGGGCGGTGGCACGAGGGATGACCTCGACCTCGGCGAGCGCATCGAGCCTGGGCTTCAGCTCGATGATGACCTTGGCGGCGGTGCGGGCGCCCACGCCGTTGGCGCGGCGGATAGGGGCTGGGTCCTCGCTGACGATGGCGCGCTTCAAGATCTCGAGGCTCGCCGCGCTGAGGATATTGAGGCCGACCTTCGGACCGACGCCATCCACCTGGATCAGCATCTCGAACAGCTCAAGCTCCTCCACCGATGCAAAGCCGTACAGGGCCAGCT
>DATCPU010000169.1:0-5925 GCA_036569925.1 Candidatus Dormiibacterota bacterium | reverse complement strand
ATGCGGCCCCGCCGATAACGCTCGCTGCGCTGGTGAAGTAACCATTCACGTCGGCGACTAAGCTCACGCTGCCTGGGCCGTTCGCGATGGTGATCTGCCCACCCGTGCCGAGGGCCACCATCACCCGGTTCGCAACTGTCTCGCCCGCCGCGAAGTTGAGGTTGGACGCGAGCGGAAGTGCCGCACCGGCGGGATAGACCGTCAGGTAGCCGGGCTGCGTCGGGTTGGTGGCGGTGACGTTGAGGACGATCGCCGCGACATCAGATGCGCCCGGCACGCCTCCGCGACCGCTCACCTGAAGCGTAAGCGTCTGGTTCGGGCCAAGCTTGGCGACCGGCGCGCCGTTCCCCGTGCGCGTGTCGAGGATGCGCGAAGGCGGGAGGGCGTCGAAGAGCCCAGATGGCGTGTACGAATCGGTACTGTCGCCAACCCAGCCCCCAACGTCCGCCACGAGATCGGCCGAGGCGCCTCCGACGTAAAGCGTGACCTGACCGAGCACGCCGACGGCCACCTCGACGAGATTGGGGGCGGTCTGACCTCGCACGAAGTTCAGATTGGATGCGTTCGGACGCAGGCTGCCCGTCGGGAACGCGGTCACAAACCCTGCTCCGGTGGTGTCGGTGACGGTGACGTTGAGCACGACCCCGGTGACGCCCGTTGCGGGTACGCCGCCCGCCCCGAGAACCGTGAGGTTAATACCGGTGTTTGCGGTGACCCGATGGATTGGGAGACCGCCGTTGCCCGTCCGCGTGTCGAGGATTCTCGAAGGCGCCACAGTGTTGAACGTGCCGCCTGGCAGCGGGCTGATCATGCTCGAGCGCGTCGACTGAGGGCTTGCTCCCCACGAGTTGTTCGCGGTCACCGTGAACGTTTGCGCCACCGGCGACAAGCCCGCGATCACAGCACGGTTCGTCAGTGTGGCCACCGTGACCTGAGCGCCGACGGAAGAGATCACTGTGTAACTCGTTATCGGAGGCAGGCTCGAGTCGACCGGACCAGAGGTCCAGCTGACGGTGGCCGAGCCGATGCCCACGGTTGCGACCGGGTTGTACGGCGCCTGCTGAGTACCTGGGGTCACGGGATTCGACAGGGTGGCGGCGCTGTCGCCGAGCGCGTTCGTTGCGACTATCGAGAACGTATATGTCGTGCCGTTGGCGAGGCCAGTAACGTTGAGTTGGCCGCCATAGTTCGCAGGCACCGTCGTCGTGGTTCCCCCCGGCGAAATCGTGATCGAGTAGCTCGTGATAGTCAGCCCGCCATCTCGGCCGGGGGCCCAGTTCACCCAGACCTGGCTATCGCCGGGGATCGCATATACGTTCTGCGGTGGGTCAGGGACGGTGGGCGTCGGCGGCGCTGGCAGATTGATGACACTCAGCCACATATGGCCCTTGAACGTCCCGCTGACGACGAACGCCGTGAGCGTGCCAGGTATCATCGCAATTCCGTGGCGCTGGATTGACGGGCTTGGAGACAGGTCGTACGTCGCGAACGGCACGGTCGTGTCACCGGTTGCGTAAGCGGCCACGTCGTAGCCGCTAAAGCTGCCCGCGCTTCCCACGGTCACCCCGCCCGACGAAGAGCTGTTGTCGACCGCATCGGGATGTGCGCTGGCCAGGCCTCTGAGGCCGTCCTGCTGCAGGGTCGAGATTGAGTAGTCGAAGAATCCGTACGGAGCCCCGGGGACAACAGTGAAATGCGTTTGGTCTTGGTTAACGACTGTCTCTTGCGTGTTGGCGATTGACGAATCGGCGGCGTCGAGGATCTCGGCCGGGCTGCTGCCGGAGACGTCGATCGTCTCGAAACCGCCTACTGAAATGTTGGTCTGATACAGCAGAAGGAAAGTTGCCGACGAAGAATGGTTGCTGGCGAAGAGCGCGCAGTTCTCTTTGACCAGTGACGGATAAGTCGTCACCGTTGGTGTTGTGGACGCGGGGTCAACGCTGCTAAGCGCCGACGCAAGGACGCCGCAGCTGCCGGTGAGGATCCAGAGCTTTCCACCTGCGAAAGCGATGTCGTTGAGGTTGCTCACCCCGGTGACGAGCGGGCCTGTTTCGTTCAGCGTGCCGGTATCGATTCGGTCGATGGTGCCCGACCCGGGCAGGGCGACATAGAGAGTCGAACCGTTCACGACCATGGAGGAGGCGCCGGCCTCGCCGGTGATGGTCTTGACGATTGAGCCGGTGAGATTCAGCACGACGATTCCGTTGCCGCCAGGGCTGGAAACGAAGATGTGAGCGCTCGCCTGGTCCACGACCATGCGACCGAAGTCGGGGGTGCCAAGGTCGACCATGGACGACGGCGTCGACGCCGCCGCCACGTGGCCGATCGGCACCATGCCCAACGCGAGGACAGCCGCGCAGACGACGAGGCGAACCCTTCTTAAGAACGGGTCACGAATGCTGACCGCCCCCCGGCTAGTGATTCAAGCCCCTGCCCTTAGCAACCGTCTCAAGCTTACGTGTCCCTTGACTCGAAGCGCTGTGGTTCGGTCTGAGCTCTAGCCAGCCCTAGTTCGTTCCTGGCGATAGGGTGCCCAGTAGCGCCAGCATCGCTGACTGACGACCGTCTGGGTGTGGTGTTTGATTTTGCCATCGAGCGGATCAGTCGCTGGCGCTATGCCGTGTGATTTTGTATCGCAGGGTCAGCGCCGGGAGGCCGATGATCCAGATGTCGTGATGGGCTATGGCCTGGGGCCCGGGCGGCGAGCCCCGATCGGACGGCCAGACGGCAATGGTCTCGTTGATAGGCAGGCGCACCGGAAGCAGGGGATTGGCGAAATACACGCCTTGGGGGCCTCGGCGAGCGTCCGGCCTCGTGGTCAGGACGACCCCCCCTGAATGAAGCGGGTGATTCGCGATCGCCAGGACGCTGGTCAGGTTTCCCCCAGGCAGGGGGAAGGCGATGTTCATGAAAGTCCGATCCTCAATGCGCGAGGCGGCATACGCCGCCACGTAAAGGGCGCGCCCATTCCGCTGATATGTACGGATCCAACCGCGCACTCCAGGACGACCGTCGCGACTCTGCGATACCGGAACGATGGCGCTTTCCACAGGCTCTGAATCGCCGCTCGGACCCGGCACGTTCATCTGCTCGATTCGGCTGCTGATGGCGTGGTAGACACCTGCCAGGGTTCGGAATCCGCGGGCATACACCGCGGTCACCTCCAGATCGAACGATGCCGTGCGTTCGTAAAACTCGCGCACGTCAGGCTGCACCTCGTCGGCCAGGAACCCGTCCCCGTCATAGCCGGCGAGGTCGTCCACGATGCCCACGGGCTGTTGGGCGATACCTGTAGATGAGGTCGCAACTGCCAAGAAGGATGGCCCGACGTGCCATCCGCTCCGAAGGCGGCTGAACGACGTCATTTTCGGACTCGGCGTGGGATCCAAGATCGCCCATGCGGCCAGCCCAAGCAGGGCGAAACCGATGCCGTTCAACACTCCGTGCGTCGCAACCATGGTGCCGGTCCCTATCCAGGGCTGACCCGATTCGCGGCCGACGGCATAGATCGTGGCCAGGGTCATCGCCACGATTGAGGAAAGGCTGGAGAGGGTCAGCAAAGCCCGCGCGACACCTAAGGTCGTCGGCGCGATGTGGCGCAGCGTGATCAACGCTAAACCGACCAACCCGACAGCGAGACCGATCGACGCTGCAGTTTCCAGGGGTCTGCTGAAAGCGATTCCCAGGCCGACCAATCCCGGTCCGATCACAACGGCCAAAGCCACCCATCGAAAGGCGCGTGCAGAGCCGAGCCGGTGTTGCGCAAGATAGCGGCCGGCCGACCCGGAAGCGACCCCCGCGGCGAGCCCCGCGAAATGGAAGTGGACTGCGGTCAGCAATAGGAGGTCAGAGCTGAACGCAGTGCTAAGTCCGCTGCGATCAAGAAACAGCCAGAAAAAACCCACCGTGAAATAGAGAAGGCCCGCGTCAATGCAAAGCTCTGCCGGCACAGCTATCCCTCGACGGCGGAGGCGGGCCAGAGCGGCGACACTCGAGCCAATCGCAACGACGCCCCAGGGAAGCGTGAGCACGGCCGCGAGAGTGCCTGACGTCGTCGTGAATGAAGTTGCGACCAGGGCGGCAGCTGGGGGTTGGACCCAGATTGCAATGGCGAGAGTGCGACTGCCGGGCGACAGCGCGAGGTGCAGCGCGATCGGCACTGCTACCGCGACGCCCAGCAGCAGGAGTAGCGTCGGCAAGTCGCTCGGTATTCGCCCGATCAACCACGCGGTCGCAAAGAGAACCCACCACGCGGCGCCAATTGAGAGAGCAAAACGGAGAGGCCGCCGGGTCAAGGCCCCGATGCTTTGCTCAAACACTGCACTGAGCATGTTCGCATCGGGGCCGTCGCCGGGAGCCGGGGCTGCGCTGACCGCTTGTTGATCGGTTGGGACGCCCCCTAGGTGCTGACGATGGTTCCAGTGGCCGAGGCCCGTACCAGCCCAGCGTTCACGGGATTAGCGAGGTTGAGTGTGAAGGAGATGTTCGGAGCTGGGCCTGCCCGTCCTGGAATGCTGACTACCACGGTCTTGGACGTTTCGCCTGGCTGGAATGTCAGCGTCGTGAGGGGAATTGGCACGTAGTCTGCGTTCTGGGCTAGCGCGGTGCCATCTGCCGTCGTCACATCGACGGTGACAGCACTCGCCACGGGCGCCGCGAGACTGACGACGAAGCTTGCGGTCCCGGTGCCTGAGGCCGGCCGGGTCACAGTTACATCAGCGACGGATAGCGCGCCGGTGGGCTGAAGTGCGGCATTCACACCGGAGACCGCGGCTCCGGTGGCCACAGAGATTTGGGTCGCGCTGGCCTGATCCGGCTTGTTGGTGGCCCACTGCGAGGCATGGGCACCCGCAGTGCAGTCCGTGAACTGGACTGAATAAGATCCAGCGACGAGCTGACCGATTTGATAGCGCCCGTCGCTGCCAGTCAGCGCCTCGGCTGCCGGCGTGCTCGAGGTGCCTGGGTACGCATCTACACAAATCCCCGCCAATGCCCCGGCTGAAGCGGAATCGGTGACTGTACCTGCGATCGAAGCACCCGCCACGAGTTGTCCGTTGATGCCCGTTACAGCCGAGGGCGCCACAACTGGAACGGATGAAGCGACGGTAGGCGAGACGCGGCCGGAGCCTGCGCAATCAGTAACCTGGACCGTGTACGTTGCTGAGGGCAGCGCCCCCAGGGTGTATAGGCCGGTGGCATCGGTGACTGCAGCCTGGCCGGGACCTGCAGCCGACGTCAGGGGGATCGCCCTAACGCAGACGCCGCTTACAGGGCTCCCGGTCGCGCCAGTGATCGAACCGCTGATCGACCCCCCAATGGCCAACGCTGCATTGATCCCGGGCGTCGCGGTTCCGGCACTGACCGTGACCGGCTGTGCCGTCGCCAGATCTGGACTGCCGGAACCGAACCACTGCGGACTGTATTTATGTCCCGCGCAGTCCGTGAAGGCAACCGTGTATGAGCCCAAGCCAAGGCCCACGGTGTACTTGCCCGCCGAGTCGGTGGTGGCGGTTCCGCCCGAACCGATCCCGGTCGGACGTGCGCTCACGCAGATGCCTGGCAGCCCATGACTCGCCGTGTCGGTGACCTGTCCGGTGATCGAACCCGGTGACCCGAGAGCCGCGTCGATCGCGGTGGCCGTTGCCCCCAAGGTGAGCTGAACAGGCGTCGCCGAGGCGAAATCAGACTTGTTCGCATACCACTGAGGCGTGTGGGCGCTGCCCACGCAATCCGCGAACTCGATGCTGTATGAACCTCCCGCCATTCCCCTGAGGTTGTACGACCCGGTGGAGTCCGTGACCGCCGAAGCTACTGGATTCTGGTCGACGTCATATGCGGTCACGCAGACGTTGGCCAGCGCACCGCCGCCTGACGCCGTCACATGTCCAGAGAGCGCAGCTCCGGTCGGAAGCGATCCGTTGATAC
>DATCPU010000168.1:0-18221 GCA_036569925.1 Candidatus Dormiibacterota bacterium | reverse complement strand
GGGTGGGGCCTGGGGCTCTTGCGCCAGGCCCGCCGCCGGAGCGCTGTTTGCCTCCACGGGCTTTGGGATTGCACTCTGCGACGCCCTGGCTACCCACTCTTTTCTTTCAGCAAGTTTTTGCCAGGGTCCCCCTACCGGGGGACAGGACCCTGGCAAAAACAACGCCGAAAGAGAAATAGCTGTCTAGCCAGGTCCAACTGTCCCAGATCGCGCCATCCCCTACCCGTGGAGGGCTGTAGGTAGCCAGGCGACAGCCGCTGTCCCTGTTTCGTCTCCCTCTATTGCCCGAAAACTTTGCTCGTAGCCTTAGCTCGGGCTTTCAGTCTCTTGTCCCGCCATGAGGAGTTCCCTTCTCCCCTTTGCAGGATTTTACGGGACAACACTGCTTCTATCAAGGTACATACGGATTCCGATTCAACCGCGAATCGCAATTCCCATCTGTCAGCCCAACCTATCCCTCATCCAACTGCTGACTCAACCTTGGAATGCTGAATTGTTGTTTCTCCGTATCCCCCGTACTTATCTGTCTCTTTTCTTCTTGTGACCCACAGTGCCTTTCGCCGTCCGCAGCCCCTCACTTCCCCTGCTTCGTCCCCGGAGTGCATCTGACCACGGTCGCTCCATCGTGAGTGGGCGTGGTCAGATGCGCGGAGGGGGACCGGTTGCCGACTTCCTACCAAGAGGGGCTGCGGACGGCGCATGCCCAGCCTTGTCCGCAGCAACGTTCGTAGCCGCGACAAGCTAGGCCGACGAATCCCCCCGCGAAAACGGCCGAAAATGTAGCCGAAATGTAGCCACGAGCCGCTGGCGAGCCGTGGAATCCAATGGCAGACGACGGATTCAGAAATTTGAAGGGGAACAGCAGTTCCCAGCGATTTCCGCTTGCTAGAGCCGAAAACTGGCGCAGAGCGGAGAGAAGCGGAAACGCGCCCGACAGGATTCGAACCTGTGACCTTCGGTTTCGTAGACCGGAGAACGCCCGCTTGCCAGAGCGGTCTGCGGCGATTCTGCGACAGATATGCGACTTGACAGTTGCGGTCGTTTCGACCGAGGGTCAGATGCCCGACCCGCTAATGCGGGACCAGCTCGCGCGAGGCCTCATCGGAGAGTCCCCGTTGCTCCAAGCTGCCGAGCAAGACTCGCTGGGCCTGCGCCGAAAGGCCAATCACGACCGGGCGCAGGGAATCGTTGTTTGCCTCGTAGCGAGACGCAAACACGCCGATCAGCTCGTCGGCAAACGAGTAGCTCACCGAGCGCACGCCCTCGAAGTCGATCAGGACATCGCGACCGCCCGCCGCAAGCTGCTCTATCTCAGCTCGAATCTGCTCCGCCTTTGCGCGGGTTGAGAAAGCCTGGCCGTGGCGCCCCAGCACGTATCTCGGTGACGCCGAGGATCGTGGAATGTCGTTCTCTAGCGTCGTCATGGATGCGAGGCTACGCCAAGACCCGGACGCATGCAATCACCGATCCGGCCTTCCGATGGTCGTCCAGTCGCAGGCGATCCACGTGCCCTGCGTAGAAGCCGTATGCCAACCATGGTCCTTGACGCGGGCATCGACGATCTCGCGTCGAAAGGCCCCCCGACCGGTCCGGATGAACATCTCGGCTGAAGAAGCAGCCGAGGAAAGGGTTTCCTTCAGCACCCAAGTGAAGCCGTATCCCCGATCGGGCCGCTGAGTGCCGCTCACGCCCTCCTGCAGGGCCTGTCCGATCGCGTGCTCGTCAACCACGAGCTCGGGATGGCTTCCGCGAATGTGCTCGGGAATCCCGACCCCGTAGTCGCCGATGCCGAGCATGATTTGACTCATCCCGTCGATTTCCCCGCGGCTGGCCGCGACAACGCAGCCGGCATCGCTGGTGCCATGCTCCACCGCGTTCTGGCAAAGCTCGCTGATCGCCATCAGGACGGCATCCCGGACGACGGCGACATCATCGAACTGATCGACCAGCGGCTGCAGCAGCCTGTCGGCAAGCTCATCGACCTCGGTCAACTCACCCAAGCGGGTGGGCCGGATGATCACATCGCCGTCGTCCTCGACCAGCGCCTCATCGACGCGACCGATGTCCTTCTCCAGACGAAAGGCGTGAAAGCATCGGCGCGTCGCCTCCTCAAGTGGCTCCTTGACTTCGATGCCGCACCCGGCCTGCCGTTGGCGCTCCATCCAGAGCGCAAGTCTCACGGCGAAAAGAGGATCCAAGCCGATCAGATCGCCGGCGTCCAAAATCAGCTCACTCGCGCCATGCAGGTCAGCATCAAGCTCCCCGGCGTAGCCGTGGTCACGTGACCCCGCCGCACGTGAGAGCCTCAACTCCATGAGCGGCACCGTATGACGACATTCGGATCGAACCCGTTGTTTTGACAAAGGTCAGCCGTCCGGTGAGTTATCGCCTTTCTCGGCCTCTCCGCTCATCGGCTTCAAGCGCAATCGCATCCCCGAGAACACGGTCGCGATGTAGGGCAAAACGCCAGCCTCGGTGACGATTCGATTTTTCGGTTGGCATCGCTTCTAGGCTAGGTCAATGCTTGACGCGAAGCCAACGATCTTCATCAGTCACTCATCAAAGTACAAAGATCAGGTCGCGGTGCCGTTCCGCGACCACATCGAGTCGCTTGGGATGAAGGCGGTCCTGGTCGAAGAGATGCCTCATCCAGCAGAGGCTGGATCGGAGCCCGAAGCAAAGGTTGAGTACTTCTTGCAGGGCGCCGACATGTTTGTCGCCCTGCTCACGCCCGATGATCGCATCGAGGGTGGCGAGGTCCGGGCCCGAGCAAACATCGCCGACGAGATCGGCCGCGCCAAGAGCCTGCCACACCTACGTAGACGAATCCAGGTCTTTAAGGCCCCCGAGGTCGCTGTCCACTCAAACATCAATCCGACCCGCGAGCCACTCGATATCACTAACCCAGCTGCCTCTTTCTCGGCCTTCGAGCGCCAGGCCGTGGAGTGGGGAGTGATGCCACGTCCTGACGAGGAGCCACCCGCGACGGCCGCGGGGCCGATCGGCCCCGCTGAGGGAGAGCAACCTGAGGGGAGACTCGATAACGCTTCCGAACAAGCCGGTGCCGCCCTAGCCGAGCTGCGCGCCCTTCTTCTTGATCTCGATCGAGAGCCAGTGATCTCGCGACCGCTGGCGATTCGACGCGCCCACATCGCCGCCTCAACCGCGCTTGCCTCCCTCTCCTCGGGCTCTATTTATGGTGTCCATGAGCTGAACGGCCTCTATCGCACTCGCGCTGAACTTCGACTCTCCTCGGAGGAGGTTCGCCACCTACTTCGCAGCGTGATCAGCCACATCAGCGCTGATACTGCTCCCGGCTGGTACTGGCGTCGTAGCGCAAGCGCCGCTGAGTCCCACGAAATGTTGGTCGAGTTCGCCGCCTCAGACCCTGACGCCAGTGTGCGTGCGCACTCTCTGGAGCTTCTCGCAAATGCCCGCAGAACGCTTGCCTCAAAGTGGGTCAAGACCCTAGTGACGTCAGGGCTCGACTCTGAGATTGGCCGGGTCCGCACCGCCGCGCTTAAGCTCCTCGCCGCCAAGGGCAATGTTCGCCTCCTCAGCCAGATTCATTCTGACCTTGGGCCAGGCTCCAGTGAAGCGGCCCTTGAGGTACGTGCTCGTGAAACGCCATCCGCCGCTCTGCGCGCGCTGGTCACCGACCCCTACAGTCACAACGATGCAATAGAAGAGAGTTTGCTGGGGAACCCGAGAAAGCTGCCCGCCTCCACTCTGAGGTCTGGGCTTTCCACCTCGTTCTTCCGCACCCGGATTCTCTGCCTGCGGGCCCTTGAGCGCTCCCACCGTCTGCGTCGCGCCGATCTAGACACGCTGCTCTCAGACGACAACAGCAAGGTCCGCGACGAAGCATTGCGAATCGCGAGTCGAAAAGGCTGGAAGGTTGATCAAGAGATCGCTGATGAGATCACCAGGAGTAGCGACCTTGACATCGTCGCGACCTCCGAGCTGCAAATCGCATATTTCATGACCCTGACTCATGACGAGCTACGTAAACGTCTGAAGTGGATTGGCGGTGACGGATGGAATGTCTACGCCGCGCTCGGGATCACGGGGGGGCAGGAGGCCGCCGAACATGCCCGCACCGACCTTGACTCCGAGTTCTCGGCAATGCGCGCCGCTTACCGGTCTCAAGTAAGGCGGTCCATCGAAAGGAAGCTTTTTGACGAAAACCAAGAGCTCGCCTTGCGCAAGGATAAGACCCGGCTTGAGGAGTTGATCGAGCGCGAGCTGGCCACTTTCTTCGATCGCTATGAGCACCTCGATCCCTTCACCGTGAAGCGCTTCCAAGCCTCTGCCCTGCGAGTTCTTACCAAGCTGGGCAAACCGTCTGACGCCGACTACGCTCGCAAGCTCCTCTACAGCAATGAGTTTGACGTAGTCCTCGCTGCAATCAGACTATTAGCCCGTTTTGGCAGCCCAGAGGACGCCGCCAAGGTGGTTGACGCCTCGGGCCAGCTCTATTTTGAGAAGCGCACCGAGGGCGTTCGAACTGGCGTAGCCCTCGCGGAAGACAAGGTATCGATCGCTACCCAGATACTCGCAAGCGACGACGACACGGTACGCCTGATTGGAATCGAAGCGCTTGAGGGGGTGTCACTCGAGAAGTTAAAGGAGATCCTTCTTCCTCTACTCAACGATGACTCCGACTCAATCCGCGCTGCGGCAACCGAGCAACTATCGAAGCGGCTAAATGGCGCCCAACGCCGCAAACTACTCGACGCCTATTCCAATAGCGGTTACTACTTCTACAACGTAGTGGCTCGCATTGACAGAGGCCTGTACGCACCAGGTTGGTTGCAGACTGCGCGTCAAGACGGATAGTGCCAGAACTTATATACGGCGGCCTGGCTTGGTGCGACGGATGAGACCAGCATCTCCACTGATTGGTGAAAACGCCTAAGATCGCGCCCATGTCTCTTGCTCCCGGTGAAAAGATCACCCTGATCAAGCGCTCAGCTCAGGCTCTTGCCGACGATGCCTGGGCAGATATCGATGTGACCCTTCGTACGTTCGGCATCCCCGATGTTGAACATTCTGGCGGGAGTCAATACGACTACGTCCTAAGACGATTGGCAGAGGGAACGGATGCGGCACTAATCTCTCTCCACTCCTACCTCTACCCTGATGCCAGCACTGCACCTGCGACTGAGGGCGTCGGTCCATGGCAAGCCAGTCATTTTCGATTGTTTTTAAGTCACGCTCACGAGCACAGGGAGATTGCTGGCGAAATTCGCAGCCGCCTTCTTCCGTGGGCGGTTGACTCTTTTGTTGCTCACGACATGATTGAACCGAGCAGAGAGTGGGAAGATGAAATCGAGTCGGCGCTTGGTACTGCGGATGCAATCGCCGCTCTCCTCACGCCGGAGTTCGTCCGGAGTTCTTGGTGCGACCAGGAGATCGGCTATTGCCTTGCAAGAGGAATCCCCGTCGTTCCTCTCTTGCACGGTTCCATGCCACATGGATTTATCGGCAAGTTCCAGGGCCTTCGATCTGAGGGTCAGACGGTTTGGTCAATTGCCCTAAGCCTTTTCAAAATCCTCGCTACTCACGAGGGGCTTCGGGAGAAGATGGTTTGGCCAATCATCCAACGCTATGTCAACAGCCCGAATTTCGACGGGACGAGAGAGGCGTTTGAGCTTCTCAAAACCATCCCCTCAGAACGCTGGACTCAGGACATGATACGCGCCGTTGAGGAGGAGGCTCTTCAAAACAAACAGGTAGCCGAGGCCTTCCCTTCGCATGATTCTCGGCCGATGCCCCAAGCGGTTAGTACGTATCTAGACGGGCTCCTGAACCGCATTCCGTTCTGATCAGTCATCTATGGCCTCCCGGACCGCTCTGGAGCTGCTGCCCACCGAATGGGTATACCGCGCAAGCATCGTCTCGACGCGGTGGCCGGCGATCTCGGCTAGGTCGGCGTCGTTGACGCCAGCGGCGCGGAGATGGGTGACGTAGCTGTGGCGGCACTCGTGGGGGCGGATGTCTAGGCCGGAGGCTTCCTGGGTCGGCTTCCAGATATCGCGGTAGAAGTTGCGCTCGCGCCACATACGGCCGGTGGGGGTCGTGAAGAGGAGATCACAGTCGCCGTCGTTGATCTGGATCTGGGCTTCGAGCATCCAGGCGAGGGTCGCCGGGACCGGGACGACGCGGCCGGCGTCCTGCTCGCCGTGATCGGTCTTCGTTCCCTCAAGGACCACGCCCTCGTGAGCGGTGCGACGGACCTTCAGAGTCTCGCCGTCGAAGTCCTCTCGGCGCAGGGGCAGAACCTCCCCCAGCCTCATGCCGGTGTCGGTGAAGACGCGGACCATCGCCTCATAGCACCCGGCCGCCTTGGCGAAGCGGTGCATCTCCTCGAAGCTGAAGACCCGGATCGGGCGGGGCCTTTTCTGGGCTCTCGGGTCGCCGGCGCGGACACGGACTCCCTTGAAGGGGTTGAGGTCGGCCACTTCATCGGTGATTGCGTCCTCCCCCATGGCCGAGAGCGAGCGGAGGATGCCAACGACGCCGGTGGTGGCTCTGCCCTGGACCCTGAGCATGTGGTCGACCAGGGCGAGCGCGTGCCTTCTGCGCAGCTCGCGCAACGGCCAGTCCTTCAGAGCAATGCCCTCGATCTCCACGTCGAGCACTCGGCTGACTCGGTGCTCGTTGGTGGCGTTCGTCCGTTCCGATCTCGGGTGGCGTTCGGTCCAGCTGGTCGCGTAGCCGCCCAAAGTGTCGGGGCGGTCCGAGAGTCCGTATGCCTCCTCTATTGCCCGCTGGGCTTCGTGCTTTCTCCTGAACGTGCCCTTGCCGCGGTTCCAGGTCGGCTTGGCGATGTGGTGCTTGCCGTCGCGGCCGGTGTAGCGGGCAACCCAGACCACCTCGCCGGAGGGGTTGCGGCGCTTGACGGGCGACTCGCGCCTCACGCGGCTTCCTCTCTGCGGGCTTCAAGGAAGGCATCGACATCGGCGGGGTCGATGCGTCTCGATGCTCCGAGCTTGTAACTGGGCAGCTCGCCGCGCCTGATCCAGTTGCGGATCGTTCGGTCCGACACGGCGAGGTAGGCGGCAAGCGTGCGCTCGGTGAAGAAGGTCGGCTCTAAGGGCGCATTCCTGTCCACGCCCCCTCTGTCGCTCGAACTGGCGAAATGCATCGCCCGGATCGCAGAAGTCCCAATACGAGGTAGGCGGAAGACCGAAGGTCAAGGGGGTCCGGGCGGCCATAGGAGCGGCCGTTAGCACGGCGCAGCCGTGCCACAATCGGCCGCCGGCCGCCCGGAGGCAACCGGCCTCGATCTACTTGCTGACCTTGTGGATCAAGAAGGCGCGGCTCAGGCGTCGAACCGGAGGGTTCCCAATGTGTCGGGTGTTCGGGGTTGGTAGTTGGGAGGGGTTGAAATAGCTGTCTGTTTGGAGCTACTGCAAGCCCAGGATCGATTCTGAGAACACCTGAATCTGTTGCTTGGTGGAGCTTGGCTGAGTTCTTGGTCTCATCTTTGATCTGACTTTGGTCTTTGGCTCGATGAGGCAGTTTTGGACCGCTCACCCTCCCTCCGGCTCATCGGGCAATCCGCGCCGCTCCAGCTCGGCGCGAGTCTTGATCGTGAACGCCCCTGCCTGGGTGGTGCCCGGCGTCCAGGCGATGCCCTCGATCAGCTCGTCTGGCCGCATCTGAAGGGCGGTGGCCAGCTTGACAAGCGTGTCGATGCGCGGCATCCGCGCTCCCCGCTCCAGCAGGCCGATCTCGGTCCGGTGAAGCGAGGCTCGCAAGCCGAGCTGTTCCTGGCTGAGGTCGGCTCGCCTGCGTGCCCGGCGGAGGTTCGCGCCGAATTGCCGCGCGACCTCCAAGTCCGTGCCCATCAGTCTTCCTCCAGCCGCGCGAAGTAGAGCGCGGCACGCGTCGGCAGGACAAAGCCGCCCGCGCAGTGCAGGAGACCTGCGCCGACGAGTTCGCGGACTGCGCGCTCGATGGCGTCCTCTGCCTCGAACTCGACCGGGCTCCGGTTGAGCGCCCAGGAGACCTCGGCGACGGTGAGCTGGTTGGGGTGCTCGTTGATGAGGAATGCCAAGACGGCACTCTCGGCCTTTGCGTCTTGAGCAGCGGGGCCAGAGGGATCGCGCTCGGCGCGATCCGTAGGGTTGGAATTAGCCATGAGGAGTTACCCCTCCTTGTGGTCAGGCGGCCCGTCGTGTGCAAGCACTTCGGGTCGCCGCTTCTTGGAGCCGGTAGGTCGCTACCGTTCCCGCTGCGATCGGCCTGGGTTTCCTATGCCGGTCGCCACGGGGCCGGCGACTCCACTCGCGCGGCCCCACTTATGTTTGAGGGAGAGAGGCTACCAAACTTCAAGGTATGCATTGAAACGAGATACGCGCCAGACGCCGCATCCACAACCCGCCCTCGGCAAGGCAATCCGCGAGCTGCGCCAAGAGCGAGGCGCCAGCCTCGAAAGTCTCGCGCCGAAGGCTGGCCTTGCCCTCAACACGCTCTCCCTGATTGAGCTTGGCCAGGCCAACCCGACCTGGGAGACCGTCAAGGGGATCGCGGCGGCGCTCGGCGTGTCCATTGCCGACATCGCCACGCTTTCGCTCAAGTTCGAAGACGCGCCCCGAAAATGAGACAGAAATGAGACACCGACTTCGCGGAACGCCCCGGAATCGCATGGAAGCCGACGGAACGCAGATTCAAGTCAAAGCCGCGCAAACGGCTCTGCAATAGGCAAAGCCCGGCCCCACCCGGAACGAGAAGGAACGCGCCCGACAGGATTCGAACCTGTGACCTTCGGTTTCGTAGACCGACGCTCTATCCAACTGAGCTACGGGCGCAAGATATGAGGCTGGATGGCCCCTGCCGTGGATTCTATGGGGCTCGGCTTGGACCTGTTCCAGTGCTCAACGGCCCTGAAACTCGGCATGGCCTGGGCCTTTGTCGAGGAACGTCTTGACGGCGCCTTGCAGGTCCTCGGTGGCGAAGAGGTCGCCGGCGTCCTCACGGACCGCCTGGTCGGCTGCTGGGATACCGCCTTCGCGGTAGCGACGCAGGATGTGCTTGGTCATCGCGTGGGCCTTCGTCGGCCCAGCGGCTAACTCCGCCGCGTAATTGCGGGCCTGCTGATCGAAACCGTCGTCCTCGAAAAGGAGGTTGACGACGCCCCAGCGCTCCATCTCCTCGGCGCCGAAGAGCTCACCGCTAATCACGAAGTGGCGGGCTCGGCCACTTCCGGCGCGCTCGGCGAGGCGCTGGGTGCCGCCCATCGAAGGAGTGAGGCCGACGACCTTCTCGACCAGGCCGAACTGGGCCGAACGAGCGGCGAGGATCAGGTCGCAGCCGAGGGCGAGCTCGAAGGCCGCGGTCAGGGTGAGCGCGTGGGCAGCGAAGACGACTGGCAACGGCAGCGCTTCGACCCTCTCGACGGTGCCGATCAGCTCGTCCCAGAGCTCGCTGGCTCGCTCGGGGGTGAGGCCGGCAAACTCATGCACGTCGACGCCTCCCGAGACCGCGCGCCCCTCGGCACGAAAGAGCAGTGCCCGCGGCGGGTCGGCCTCGACCCGCTCGATCGCAGCTCGCAGATCTTCCATCAGCTGCCGGTTGAAGAGGTTGAGCGGCGGACTGTCGAAGCTGGCCGTGGCCAGGCCCGACTCCTCCCGCTCGAGCCGGACGAGCGTCATGCCCCGACGGCGGGCGGCTCGTTGAGCCGCACGTCCCACTGCACCGAAGCCGTCGCAACCCGGGTGCCGGAGCCGTCGACGAGCTCGATCTCGCAGGGAAACCTGACTTTGCCCTCAGCGTCCAGCGTCGCCAGCGCCTCCTTGGCGGGAACGCCCAGCTTGGCGGTCGCCTCGATCGCGCCTTTGGCGATCTTCTCGTAGGAAATCTCCGCGCGCCGGGCGAGCGGCGTCACTTCGCCGAGCCGCTCGGCGAAAGCGCCGACGAAAGCCCCACCCGAGGCCGTCTCGGCCACGGTGAAGAGCGCGCCGGCGTGCTGGGAGCCGACGTGGTTGGTCAGCTCGGGACGCTCCGGCAGAACCACGACGGCTTCCCCCGGGGCGACGCTGGTGATCTCCAGACCGAGATGCCCGGCAAAGGGCACCGCCTGCGTCATCCCCTGGGCGATCGCATCGAAGTCGGTCACTGGCGCGGCAGCCTACCCGTCAGGGGACCCGGTGTACCTCGAAGAGGTTCGTCCCCAGCTCCTGGTCCGGCATGCCGGCGACGATCGCGATCAGGTCCCCCGACTGTGCAATGCCGTGGCGCACCGCCTGCGAAGCGCAATCGTCGAGCAGGCCGCGGACCTCGGTCTCGTGCTCGCTATGGATCGCGGTGACGCCGAAGAGCAGATTGAGCCGGCGCACGGTCTCGGCCCGTGGCGAGATCGCCAACACGGGGACGTTGGGACGGTGGGCAGAGACGAGACGAGCGCTGCGCCCACTCGTCGTCGGCACGACCATCGCCGCCAAGTTGAGGCGGTAGACGGCGCCGACGGCGCCCTGGGCGACGGAATCGGCAACGTCCTGGGTCGCCTGGTCGGTGCGGGTGAACAGCCACTCGCCGTAGGGAAGGTCGGGCTCGGTGGCTCGCGCAATCTGATCCATCACCCGCACCGCCTCGACGGGATGACGGCCGACGGCCGTCTCCTCGGAAAGCATCACCGCGTCGGTGCCATCGAAGATCGCGTTGGCGACATCGGTCACCTCGGCCCTGGTCGGGCGGCGCTCGGTGACCATCGAGGCAAGCATCTGCGTCGCCGTGATCGCCGGCTTGGAGCGCCGGCCCGCGGCCCGGATCAGCCGTTTCTGCACCACCGGCACCTGTGCCAGGGGCAGCTCGATCCCAAGGTCGCCGCGCGCGACCATGATCCCGCCGCTCGCCGCCTCGATGATCTCCTCGGCGTTCTCGGCCGCCTGCTGCTTCTCGATCTTGGCGATCAGCGGAATGTCCGAATCGAGCGATTGCAGCTTCTCGACGATCGGCTCGAGGTCAGCCGCGAAGGAGACGAAGGACATCGCCAGCAGGTCGATCCCGTGCTCGACGGCGAATTCGACCCAGCCAAGGTCGCCGTCGGTGGCGGCGCGGGCGGTGACTCCGGGGATGTTCATCCCCTTATGCGAGGACAGCGTGCCGCCAACCTCGACCTCGGCGTCGACGCCACCGTCCTCGGGCTCGCGCACACGCAGGCGGATCGACCCGTCCGCCAGGTAGACGAGTTCGTCCTCGCGCAGCGAGCTGACCCCGGGCCAGTCGACCGGGATCGTCTTCGCGTCCCCCTCGACCGCCTGCGGCGTCAGCTTCACGTGCATCCCCGTCTCGAGCTCGGCGACGTCGTTGCGCAGCTCGCCGATCCGCAGCTTCGGCCCGGGCAGGTCACCGAGCACGGCGACCTCGCGCCCAGCCCGCTCCGCCGCGGCCCGGATCGACTCGATCGTGCGGGCGTGACGCTCGCGATCGGCGTGGGAGAAGTTGAGCCGGAAGACATCGGCGCCGGCCTCGATCAGTCCCAGCAGGATGTCTCCATCCCAGCTGGCCGGGCCGACGGTCGCGATGATCTTCGTGCGCCTGCCGTGCATGCGTCACATGACTGTAGAGATTGCTTAATGCGACATGGATTTGTGTAACACTGATTGCAATGACCCGGCTAGCCGATCCCGTGATGGCGCCCGAGGCCCAGCCCGCGCATGACCTCGTCGGCGAGGCACCTTCCTCCCCCGCCGGTCCGCTCGAGCCCAGTGCGGCAGCCGGCCTGCCGGAGCCGCCGGCGATCACGCAGGCGCGACTGCTCCAGACTCTGCGCTTCACCCAACGCCAGATCGAGTTCGTCTTTCGTGCTCGGCGCGAGCTGGGCGAAGTCTTCCGGATGCGGAGCGCGCTTCCCGGCCCGGGTCCGGTGATCACCAGCCACCCCGACCACGTGCGCTCGCTCTTCACCGCCAAGCCCGAGCAGGCGCCTTCGCTGACCGGCGAATCGCCGCTGCGGCCTGTCGTCGGCCCCAACTCAGTCCTCACCGCGGTCGGGCCCCGCCACATGCGCCAGCGCAAACTGTTGCTGCCGCCCTTCCACGGCGAGGCGATCGAGCAGTACACACAGATGATCGCCGACGCCGCCGAGCGCGAGATCGATCGCTGGCCACTTGGCAGGCCCTTCGCCCTCGCGCCGAGCATGCAGGCGATAACGCTCGACGTGATCATGGCCGGGATCTTCGGCATCGAAGGCAGACCCGAGCGAGGCACACCGGAGCACTGGCTGCGCATCGCGACCAAGCGGATCGTGGCGGCCTCCACCTGGCCGCTGGCGCAGGTCAGCGAATTGATCAATCTCAACCGGGAGGAGGCGGTCGGCCTGACGCGGGTAGGCCTCGAGCTGCTCGACCGCCCGACCTATGCCGTCATCGCCCAGCGCCGCCGCGCCGAGGATCTGGACGAGCGCCGCGACATCCTCTCGCTGCTGCTGCAGGCGCGCACCGAGGGCGGCGAGGCACTGAGCGACAAAGAACTGCGCGACGAGCTGCTGACCCTGGTCCTCGCCGGCCACGAGACGACCGCCAACCAGCTGGCCTGGACGTGGGAGCGGCTGGTCCGCAATCCGGTTGCATATGACGCCCTGCGCGACGCCGTCCGCGGCGAGGGCGACCCGGCCGAGCAGATCGAGGCGACGATCGTCGAGGCGATGCGCTCGCGGCCGGTGATCCCGATCATCGGCAGGCGGGTGAAGGTCCCCTGGCGCCTCGGGCCCTATGCGGTGCCCGCCGAGACGCCGCTGATGATGAGCATCCTCCTCGTCCACCATCGCGAGGACCTCTATCCCGAGCCGTTCGAGTTCCGCCCCGAGCGCTGGCTCGGCCGCAAGCCCGGGACCTACGAGTGGATCCCCTTCGGCGGTGGCATCCGCCGCTGCCTCGGCGCGGCGTTGGCGATGGCCGAGCAGCGGGTCGTCTTGGCGACGATGGCACGCCGCCTCGACCTCGAAGCCGACGATCCCACTCCCGAGCGCGCCGCGCACCGCAACGTGACGATGATCCCCTCACGCGGCGCCCGCGTCGTCATCCGCTCGCGGCATTCCTGAGCGACCGAGCCGCACCCCCAGGGCGGCGCTATGGTTTTCGGGCCCGGAGAGGTGGCCGAGTGGCTGAAGGCACTCGCCTGCTAAGCGAGTAGGGGGCGCAAGCTCTCTCGAGGGTTCGAATCCCTCCCTCTCCGTTATCCCGTCTCGACCAAACCCTGACGAAAATGAAGCTGGGCCTGGGCAGCAGGCACATTCAGCCGCCTAATCTCCTTGCAGAGCCAGCTCCCCGGCGTCGGCATCTCCCTCGTCCCCGGCGGCCCCCCGACCTGACCGCTTGCGCTTCTCTTCGCGCTTCCACTTGTCACCGAAGTAACGGGCGAACGCGTCGAGCCCAAGGCCGGACAGGGGCGGTGGCCTGTCCTCGACTGGCCTACCCCAATGAAGATGCGCTGCTTCGTAGGTGGGCCAGCGCAGGAAATAGGACGTCCAGCCCTCGAGAGGCTGCCCGGTCGTCCAGTCCGCAGCATCTTCCCGTCCACGCATCCGCAGGTAGATCGGCGCGCAGGGCAACCCCGCGTACGTTTCGACATGGAGTCGCTCCGCCTCGCGCGACGAAAGCTCGCCCTTCAGCCCGTTGATGAAGTCTAGGTGCCTGCGGGCTCCAGTTTGGAAGCTGGCGGGATCGAACCCGCCGATCCGAATCTCCTCCGCTCGCCTCTTCGCGATCTCCGAGTCGGGATCGATCACAAGCATCCGTAGCGTTGCCCCGAGAGTCAGCGCCCGCTTCATAGCATCGCGAACTCCCTCTTTATCCATGTCGGGACAGTAGGTGTCCAGCCACCAAAGCTCGTCCCCCTCCTTCAGGCGCTCGAACAACCCTACGAAGTCGAGCCGTCCGATGCGCGTCAAGCCGTAGTCGCGAGCGTCGACGATGAGGCTGTCCTGGATCGTCCCCTGAATGTGCTTGACCTGGGCCGGCCGGAGAACGATGTCGTAAACAAGCGAGACGGCCACGGTCCCCAGCGTCACTATGCCCGCCTCTCGGAGGATGGAGGGCACAGGCCCCTCCGGATGCTCTCCGGCGATCAGAAGGAGGATGACGCCGACCGCAAGCCCGAGGAGAAGCGTGAGCCATTGCAGGAGGCCGAAAGTGGTAATGCGCGACAGGCGAGCTTGCACAGTGCCCGCCGGACTCTAAACCACTTGAAGACTCCTGCTAATCCGAAACTCCGCCGAGCAGTCGACGCCCTCCCGCCTTCACTTCGATGACGGGGAAGCGGTTCGAGTCCGGCCCGGCTCCAGTCAGTAGGACCGACCTACCTAGCGGTCAGCCGATCAAGCCGGGCCTTGACCTCGGGGTTCGAATAACGTCTCATGATCTCCGCTTTCCCGCCTGGTTGAACCTTTTATTGGAACCCTTCGGCTAATCGGCGAGATTGGGCTCGGCCAGACGGCCGACCCGATTACGGGCTAGGGGCGTACTCCTGGCGAACACCCTCGGCCCACTCTGGAAGAGCGAGGTCAAGCAAGTGCTTGATCCGCGCATCAATTTCGTCCTCCACCCTCACCAGACGCGGATCGCTTGGGCCCACCGGGTCTTGTCCTTCGGCCTTGAGACTCATAATGGCGAGCATCGCGCAGGCCGTGTCGAAGTGCTCTAGGACGTTCTCCTCGCTCACTTGGTAGACGCCGAGGTAGGTCTCGAATCCCGAGGCTCCGCGCTCCTCCGCCAGTGGAACAAGAATCTGCATAACGATCGAACCGGCCATCGTCGACGCTATATCATCGAACTGCTCTGAAGTTGGCGTCAAGCCAGCATTGGCGAAGACTTGGTGGCTCCAGGCGAAGACAGCATCCTTCCTAGGTCGCTCGTCTGAGTCCGGTGCACTCATCCTGGCGAGTCTATTGTCCCTAGTCGAGGTTGAGCCGATCAAGGCGAGCCTTGACCTCGGGGTTCGAATACCGTCCCATGATCCCGCTTTAAGGATCGACCTTGCCCGCGGTTAGTCTCGGGGCGTGCCTTCGTCGCCCGCCCGCTCATATTCAGACTACGAGGAGATCTTCGCCGAGGTCGAGGCGCCGTTTGCCTTCGTCGACCTCGATGCGATGGCGGCCAACGCGGCGGAGATGCTGGGGCGGGCCGGGGGCAAGCCGATCCGGGTGGCGAGCAAGTCGCTGCGCTGCCGGGCGCTGACCGAGCGCATCCTGCGCAGCGACCGTGGCTTTGCCGGGCTGATGACCTTCACCCTGCCGGAGACGCTCTGGCTTGCCGAGCAAGGGTTCGAGAACCTGTTGCTGGCCTACCCGACCGCCGACACCGGGGCACTGAGCGAACTGGCGCTGCGCTCGGTCGCCAACCCGGAGGGAGCGCCGATCGTGATGGTCGACTGCAGCGAGCACCTCGACGCGATCGAGTCGGTGCTCGGCGCCGGCGCCGCCCCGGTCAGGGTCTGCATCGACGTCGATGCGAGCTGGTGGGCACTGGGCGGCAGGGTCAAGGTCGGCCCGAAGCGCTCACCGCTGCACACGGTCGAGCAGGCCGTCGCCCTGGCCCAGGAGATCGACAGCCGCCCGCAGCTCGAGCTCGCCGCGCTGATGTCCTACGAGGGCCAGATCGCCGGCGTCGGCGACCAACCGCCGGGTAGACGCCTGCGTGGGACCGCGATCCGGTTCATGCAGCGGCGCTCCGCCGCCGAGCTGGCCGAGCGACGCGGCGCGATCGTTGCCGCGATCCGCGAGTTCGCCGCACTGCCGATCGTCAACGGCGGCGGCACCGGCAGCCTCGAGTTGACCGCCGCCGAGGACCTCGTCACCGAGGTCACCGCCGGCTCGGGCTTCTACGCTCCCGCCCTCTTCGACCACTACAGCCGCTTCTCACTGACCCCGGCAGCCGGGTTCGCGCTGCCGATCGTGCGCAAGCCGGCGCCAGGCGTAGCCACCGCGCTCGGCGGCGGCTACCTCGCCTCCGGCAGTGGCGATCCAGCGGGGCTGCCGGCACCCTGGCTGCCGACCGGCCTACGCCTCGATCCCGAGGAGGGCGCCGGCGAGGTGCAGACCCCGTTGCTCGGGCTCCCGGCGGCCGAGCTCTCTATCGGCGACCGGGCCTACCTCCGCCACGCCAAGGCCGGCGAGCTGTGCGAGCGCTTCGACGTCCTCCACCTGGTCGAGGGAGACGAAGTCGTTGACGTGGTCCCTACCTACAGGGGCGAGGGCAAAGCCTTTCTCTGATCAGGGGCCGAGGACGCGGGCCGCGTACTTGTTCGTGAAGACCCGGCCGGGGTCGAGCTCGTCGCGCGCGGCCTGGAACTTCCCCCACTCCGGATAGAGCGGCGCCAGGGTCTCCGCGGTCTGGAAGTGGCGCTTGCCCCAATGGGGGCGGCCGCCGTAGTCGCGCATGATCTCCTCGACCGCCTCGAAGTAGGGGCGCCACTCCATCCCGCGGTACTGGTGCACGGCGATGTAGGCGGTGTCGCGTTCGTGCGAGGGGCTGAGCAGGGCGTCGTCGCCGGCCGCCACGCGCATCTCGATCGGGAAGAAGACCGGGTAGCGGTTGACGCGAACCCACTCGACCACCCGCCGCGCCGCTTCTGGCCCGTGCTCGCGCGGCACGCCGTACTCCATCTCGGTGAAACGGACGCGACGCTCGCTGGCAAAAACGCGGTCGCTGCGGTCCGTGGTCTTGCCACCCGAGGCGAGCGTGGCGGCGAGACGGGAGAGGCCGGGAATCGCCTTGGGGACCCAGCGGCCGGCCGCCGATAGAGCCTCCAGCGCCCAGTTCTCGAGCACGATGTCGTTGAGGTAAGAGGCGACTCGACCGCGCGGTTGCGGTGGCCCCTCGACCCGGTTGCGCTCCAGCACCAGCGCCGAGTCAGCGTAGGGGAAGGTGAAGAGCTCGAAGTGGTCGTTGGCCTCGGCGCGCTGGTCGAAGTCGTCGAGCACCTGCTCGCGCGGTTGCGGGGAGTCGACGCGAAGCAGGGTGAAGGCGGGGACGCAGCGCAACGTCACCGCCGAGATCGCGCCGAGAGCACCGACGCCCACGCGGGCAGCGCGCAGGAGATCTGGCTCGGAGCCGTCCAGCTCGCGCACGCTGCCATCGGCACCAACCAGCTCCACCGCCTCGACCTGAGCCGAGATGTTGCGCAGCTTCGCACCGGTACCGTGGGTGCCGGTGGAGATCGCACCGGCGATCGTCTGCCGGTCGATGTCACCAAGGTTCTCCATCGCCAATCCGAGCCGGTGCAGCTCCTCGTTGAGATCGGCGAGCACCGTGCCGGCCCCGACCTTGACCAGGCCCGATGCAGGGTCGGCGTCGACCGTGCCGCTCAGCGCGGCGAGGTCGACCATCGTGCCGTCGGTCAGCGCCGCCGCGGTGAAGGAATGGCCGGCACCGGCAACGCTCACCTTGCGACTGGCGCCGGCGGCGGCCACGGCGGCGGCGGCCAACTCGTCGCGATCGCGCGGCCGGACGACCTCCGCCGGCCGACATCGCTGATCCCCAGTCCAGTTGCGCCAGATATCGGCCACGGCGTAACGCTAGTGCGTCCGGCTAGCTCGCCGCCGGCTGCACCATGGGCGGCACCAGGGAACGGTAGGCGTAGGCGGAGGTGACGATGAGCAGCGCGGCGATCGCCAGACTCGGCACGGCGTACCCGGCCGCGCTTGCTACGCCCCCTCCCATCAATGCTCCCGCCGTCTGGCCGGCCGCCCAAGCCATGTTGGAGAGGCCGGCCGCAAAGCCTTGGTGGAGACCGCTGAGGTCGGCGGTCTCCGAGAGTGTCGTCAGCGCCGGGGTGAAGCAGATGCCGGCGCCAAGCGAGCCGAGGATCAGCGCAGCGAGCACCGGGCCGAGTGCCTCCGCTGCGGCTATGCCGACCATCGCGCAGGCGCAGATGCCGATCCCGATCACGAACGGGATGCGGCGACCGACACGATCCGAATAGCGGCCGACAACCGGGGCCAGCCCGGCCTCGAGCGCAGCACCAACGATGAAGCCACCGGCGATCACCACGTGCCCACCCCCGAGTTCGTCGATCCGCAGCGGCACCAGCACCTCCACCGCGCCGAACATCAACGAGGGGATCGCGACAAACGCCGTCGCCGTGAGGATCGGGCGGGTGAGGATCGTCGCCCCCACCTCACGCAGCGGCTGGCGCTCGGGCGGACCGGCTTCCGGCATTCGTGCGGCGAAAGCAGCGAGCACCACAGCGATGCCCAGCACCGCACTGAAGAC